>NZ_JASCYH010000001.1:0-227183 GCF_030011715.1 Gulosibacter sediminis
CCCTGGAGGACCGTCGAGCAGGTCGAGCTCGCGACGCTCGAATGGGTGTGGTGGTGGAACCATCAACGCCTGCACGGCGAACTCGGCATGCGCACCCCGATCGAGATCGAGGACGCGTACTACGCTGACCTCGAATCAGGCCTCCCGGCGACCGCCGGACAGGGAAACCGATAGGAACGAAACCCAGGCCGATTCAGTACCGGGGGAGCGGCGGGCCGCATACAGGGCGTGTGTGAAGTCATCGAGGTATGTCACCTCATCGAGGATGGGAGAAGTGTGCGACGGGTGCCTTGCAGCCACATCATTGGGGCTGGATCGGGGGGCGAGGCTAGGCCGCGGTTCGCGGTGAGACGTGTTGCGCCCACGCGTTGAGCGATACGACAGGTGCGATCGCGGCGTACGACCCGGAGGTCGTAGGTTCAAATCCTGCCCCCGCAACCAATTCCGCAGAAGCGGCACGAACGCCCTGGCTCTCATGAGCCGGGGCGTTCCGCTTTCCTCAGCGATGCGTCGTCTGCCGTGCGGACGCTGGACGCTCATCGTGGCGTCTGGCGGGCTGGTAGCCGTGAGCGGACACGATGCGCTCCCTGACCATCATCTTCAGCGCCTTCGACCAAGCGCCCCGAAAAGCTTGGAGGCGTCGTCCTGGTCGTAGAAAAGCGACCCGAGGGCGGGCCGATTACGCTCATGACGGCCGGAGTCTCGAATCTGCCCACCGACACCGGTCGGGCCGTAGAACTCGCTGTCGAGGTCGTCAAAGGATTCGAGGCGCTCCGTACCAAGGTCGGTTCAGTCGACGCGCTCCTCGATGTTGAGCGGGAAGAATCCGTCGAGTCGAGCGGCGTGCCGTGAACAAGCCGGTCGTGCTGTCAATGCTTCACTACGAGCATCCGCCGCGCTGGGTCACGATCACCGGTCGAGGGTTGGCGTCGGTCACGGGGTTCGAGTCTGAGGTGTACCTGGCCGACAGCGCGAATCGCGAGATCTGGGCCGTCGCCTCCTTCGTCGATCGATTCAGTTCGTGCAGGATTTCCTGCGTCGGGGCCATGTCGGCGAAACGGCGCGATTCGACGACGGCTCTGGCGACTACCAGATCGAGGCCGACTGAGCCGCTGTGGCTACGAAGTGGCGCCGATGCTGCCCGACACGAGCGCGAACACGGCGAGCGCTCCGAGCTGGAGCTCTCGGTGTACGCGCCACTCTTCGACCTTCCGAAACGGGCCGGTGCGGTTCGTCGCGCGGCCCGTAAATCTGGTCGACACGGCCGCGATCGTGAGGCCGATCGCCGTTGAGAAGCGAATTGCGCTCTCCTCCAGCAACCTGCTGCTAACCCGCCAACGAGCAACATCGCCACCGCGCCATAGGCAGACGCCAGCACGCCCCAACCACGCCAGATAATCACGCGGACGATCTCGCTTCAGCGGCGCTCCCCGGAACATCCACCTGCAATCGCACAACGCGCGCTACTCGGGGGCGGGGCACTCCCACTAGAGCCTGGCGAGGCTTGTGATGTCCTCCTCGAACTCGGCCGCGACCTCCGCCGACACGGTCGTGCGCGTTTGGCGGATCGCCGCATCGAAGTCGGCCTGGCTCGGGCCCGCCTTGAGTGCGTCGCCGCCCGCCGCGACCGCTCGTTCAAACGCGTTCTGGGCCGCGCTACGGGACGCGAATTCGATGTCAGCGGGGGAGAAGCCCTCGGTGGCGGAGACGAGCGAGGCGTAGTCCACCGCATCCTTCGACCGCTCGGGCATAAAGCCTCGCCAGATCGCCGCCCGGGCCTCGGCATCGGGCAAACCGATCGGGATCACGTAGTCGAAGCGTCCATGGCGCAGGAATGCCGGGTCGAGAGCGCGGATGAAGTTGGTCGCGCAGATGAGCAGGCGGCCGGGCTTCTCTCGGAAGTTCGGGATGATCTTGAGCAGCTCGTTCGTCACGCCCTGCATCGGCGAGGGCGGCTCGCCACCGCGGCGCACGGCGATCTCTTCCACTTCGTCGATGAAGACGACGGCGTGGTCGAGCTCGTCGATTTTCTCGAAGGTTTCGCGCAGCTCGCCGGCGAGTCCCCTCGGTGACGCGGCCAAGCGCGAGGGAAACACCTCGACAAACGGCCACTCAAGCCGCGAGGCGATGCCCTTCGCAAACGTCGTCTTGCCGGTGCCCGGAGGCCCGAACAGCACGATCGCGCGCGGGGGCACGACCCCGAACTGTTCGGCGAGCTCTGGGTCGGAGAGCGGCAGCACGAGGCGGCGCTCGAGGGTCTGCTTTTCGTGCTGCATGCCGCCGATGTTGTCCCAGCGATTGCGGTCGAGCACGCGCCCGCCGAGATCGCGTAGCACGAGCACCTGCTCCTGCCGGATGGGGATCGCCCGCTCAAAATAGCGCAGGTGCCGCTTGTCGACGAAGCCAGCCCGCGTCAGCGAGCCGGCGTGCTCCTCGCCATCGGGCACGAGGATCGACATCTTCGAACTGCCCTGCGAAGCCAGGCGGCGCTCGAGTGCGCCGAGCAGCGCGCCGCTGATGCCGCGCCGGCGCCAGGTCGGGGCGACCGCGATGAAGACCACCCAGGCCTGGTCGTGGGCGGCTCGCGCGACCGCGGCACCAACGAGTTCGTCACCCGAGGTGGCCACTACCGCGGTGTCTACCCGGGTCGACGCGAGCACCTCGTTCAGTGAGTAGACCGGCTCGACTCCGGATGCGGCATAGCCCTCCCAGAGGCGCAGAAAGCCGTCGAGATCGGTCGGTTGGAGATCGCGGATGCGCCAGTTCGTCATGGTCTGCCTACTTCGGTGGAGGGACGCTCGTTGGCAACAGCGTACTGAACTCAGCCCGCGCTCCGCGCTGGCCAATATTGAATCGGGTTCACGAACTCAGGAAAACATGCAGGCGGACGTGTCAGCATCCCTGTGCCACAAGCGTGGCGCCAAACCGAAGATATGGAGTGATCATGGGCTTTCTCGATGACGCGAAGGAAAACGTCGGCAACTTCGTGAACGACGCGAAGGACAAGGTTGGGGACTTCGTCGAGGACATCAAGGACGGCAAGCTTGGCAACGAGGGCGACAAGAACGACGAGCAGCCCTCGGCCTAACTCGCCGGGCACTCGCCACCATTGGAGGCTCTGCCCAGACTGGCCTGTAAGGGTAGGTGGAGTTCCGCCGCACCAGTGGTGGTAATCACCGAAGGAGGATTGTATGGGATTCGCTGATGACGCCCGCAACAAGGGTGAAGAGCTTGTTGGCAAAGGCAAGGAAGGCGTCGGTGCCGCGACCGACAACAAGGACCTCGAGAACGAGGGCAAAGCCGACCAGGCCTCGGCCAACATCAAGCAGGGCCTCGAGAATGTCAAGGACGGCATCTCGGACGGCATCGACAAGCTTCGCGGCAAGTAAATCGTCCGCAGCAGTGGCGGGGTGATCATTTGATCGCCCCGCCACTGTCGCTGTTCACCCGTAATCTGAATTCGTAGGCACGCGCAAAGGAGCACTCATGCAGCAAGTACAGGGCGTCATCGCCCGGGCGAAGGACGCGCCCGTAGAACTCGTCACCATCAATGTTCCCGACCCTGGCCCTGGCGAGGCGGTTGTGCGGGTGCAAGCCTGCGGCGTGTGCCACACCGATCTCCACTATGTGCGCGGCGGTATTGGCGACGACTACCCGTACCTCCTCGGTCACGAAGCAGCGGGCATCGTCGAGGCGGTTGGCGACGGTGTCACGAACGTGGCGCCCGGCGACTATGTCGTGCTCAATTGGCGCGCAGTGTGCGGCGAGTGCCGCGCTTGTAAACGCGGTCAGCCGTGGTACTGCTTCAACACCGCCAATGCGACGCAGAAGATGACGCTCGAGGACGGTACGGAGGTCTCGCCGGCGCTCGGTATCGGCGCGTTTATTGAGAAGACCCTCGTTGCTGCGGGCCAGTGCACCAAGGTCGACCCGGCGGCACGCCCGGCGGCCGCGGGCCTCCTCGGCTGCGGCATCATGGCGGGCATCGGCGCGGCCATTAACACCGGCGCTGTGCAGCGCGGCGAATCCGTCGCCGTTATCGGCTGCGGCGGCGTTGGCGTCGCGGCGATTGTCGGCGCCAAGCTCGCGGGCGCGACGAAGATCATCGCGGTCGACGTCGATGACCGCAAGCTCGAGAAGGCGAAGGAACTCGGCGCGACTCACACCGTCAACTCGCGCAAGGTGGATGCGGTTGAAGCCATCCGCGCCGCAACCGACACCTTCGGCGCGGATGTGGTGATCGAGGCCGTCGGACGGCCCGAGACGTACGAGCAGGCGTTCTACGCTCGTGACCTCGCCGGCCGCGTCGTGCTCGTGGGCGTGCCGAACCCCGAGATGGAGCTCAAGCTGCCGCTCGCCGAGGTATTCGGCCGCGGTGGCGCGCTGAAGTCGAGCTGGTACGGCGACTGTCTGCCCGAGCGCGACTTCCCGATGCTCACCGACCTCTACCTGCAGGACCGCCTGCCACTCGACGCGTTCGTGTCGGAGGAGATCGGTATCAACGACATCGACGCGGCATTCGAAAAGATGCACCGCGGCGAAGTGCTGCGCAGCGTCGTCATTCTCGAGGAGGCACAGCAGTGACCGCACGCATCGATCACGGAGTCATCACCGGCACCTTCTCGCTCGACGGCGAGACTTTTGACGTCGACAACAACGTCTGGGTGCTCGGCGACGACTCCGAGTGCCTTGTCATTGACGCACCCCACGACGTTGACGAGATTCTCAAGGTCGTCGGCGATCGCAAGGTGCAGGCCATTGTCTGCACGCATGCCCACGACGATCACGTGCGGGTCGCTCCCGAACTCGCGGAGCGTACGGGCGCGCGCATCCTGCTGAACCCCGACGACCTGCAGCTCTGGGGCCTGACGCACCCCGAGCGCCGTCCCGACGGTGAGATCCACGACGGCGACACGCTCGAGATCGCGGGCAGCGTCGTTCGTGTGCTGGCGACCCCCGGCCACGCGCCTGGCGCGGTGTGTCTCGCGGTGCCCGAACTCGGCGTCGTCTTCAGCGGCGACACGCTGTTCCAGGGCGGCCCGGGCGCCACCGGCCGCAGCTTCAGCGACCGCGGCACGCTCGAGCAGTCGATTCGCGAGAAGCTCTTCCCGCTCGGCGACGAGGTCGTCGTCAAGACCGGGCACGGTGACGACACCACCATCGGTGCGGAGCGCGCACGCGACTGGGTCTAGCGAACCGGTGGCGACGGAAACGTCGGCGGGCCTGGCGATCGAATCGATCGCCAGGCCCGCTTGCATTGGTGGCTAGAACGCTTTCTGACGCTGGTCGACGATGAGGTGAATCAGTGCGAAGGTCTCACCGCGCTGCACGGTCTCGAGTGCGCGCTCGACCGCGGCCGGCACATCGGCGTCGGTCTCGACGCGGATGCCCACGCCGCCGAACGACTCGGCGAACTTCGCAAAGTCGGGGTTCTTGAGCTGGGTGCCCGAGACGCGACCCGGGTAGTGGGCCTCCTGGTGCGTGCGGATCGTGCCGTACTCGCCGTTATCCATGACGATGACGAGTGGCGTCGCGCCGTACTGCGCGGCGGTGGCAAGCTCTTGGCCGTTCATGAGGAACTCGCCGTCACCGGCGATCGTCACGACGACGCGACCCGGGAAGTTCAGGGCGGCGCTGACTGCCGAGGGCACCGAGTAGCCCATCGAACCGTTGCGGGCCGAGATCATCGAGGCGTAGCCGCGCGTGGGGAAGTAGCGGTGCGCCCAGTTGGTGTGCTCGCCCGCGCCAAAGGTGACCATGGCATCCTCGGGCAGACGCTCGACGAGGTTGCCCATGAGTGTCTCCATGGTCGCCTTGCCGTCGTTCGGCGTCGAGCTCGGTGCGGCCGACCAGGTCTGTTGCTTCGCGCGCAGGCGCTGCGTCCACTCACGCCACGAGGCCTTTTCGGGCAGGTCCATGCGTACGAGGTCGCGCACGAAGCTGTGCGGCTTGGCGACGATCTGGTGCGAGATCGGTCCGCTGCGACCCCGCAGCGAGGGGTCAATCGTGACGATGAAGTTGCGCTGGTTCCAGTTCTGGCGCGAGGTAAACCCGCTTGTGATGACGTCGCCGGGAACCGTGCCGACGAACACAATGAGGTCGGTCTCGTCGAGCAGGTCAGCCGAGAAGTTCGGCCGACCGTAGCCCAGGGGGCCGACGTAGGAGGGCGAGTCGAAGGGCACCGTGCCCTCGGTACGCCACTCGGCGGCGGCGGGCAGCGAGTGCTCCTCGAGCCACTTCGTGAGGGCCTCGGTCGACTGAACGCTCCAGTCGTTGCCACCCGTGACGAACAGCGGTTTCTCGGACTCGAGCAGCGCCGTGCGTAGCGACTTCCAGTCATCGACGGTCATGCCGCCGAGGGCCACGGGGATGGTCGGGTGAATCGGGGTGTCGATGAGCTCGGTGATGACGTCCTCGGGGAGACCGACGACGACGGGGCCCGGGCGACCCGACGAGGCCGAGAACATCGCCTCGGCGACAACCTCGCTCGCGCGGGCCGGATGGTCGAGCACCATGACGCGCTTCGCGCCCGAGGCGAACCAGCGCTTCGGGTCGAACTCCTGGAAGGCCTCCTTCTCGCGGTGCTCGAAGGGGATGAGGCCGACGAAGAGGACCATGGCCGTCGAGTCCTGCCACGCGGTGTGGAGCCCAACGTGGGCGTTCGCCGCGCCGGGTCCGCGCGTGACCATGGCGACGCCGGGCAAGTCGCCGAGCTTGCCGTCGGCCTCGGCCATGTAGGCCGCGCCGCCCTCGTGACGGCAGACGATCGTGTCGATCGACGAACCGTGCAGGCCGTCGAGCACGTCGAGGTAGCTTTCACCCGGCACCACGTACACGCGCTTCACACCGTGCGCCTCGAGCGACTCGACGATTTGATGACCGGCCGATTTGCGCTCGACGAGCTGGTTCATCTGTGCGGTGACGACGTCAATCGTCGGAATCGCGCCAGTGGCGGGGGTTTCCATGTAGCAAGCTCCTTTGCAGGTGGGATCAACCCAGAGTGGTCCTTCGGAATTCTGACAAAATTCCCGTTCAAGTTTTTTGAACGACGTTCACCAACCCGCCGGGGGAGTGCGCTACCTCGCGGACTCCTCTGGGTTGCCACCCGAGCAGCTCGGCTGCAGCTCCAGGGGGTCTCGATGCAGCTGCTGGTGGGGGTCGAGCTCATTGAGAATTGCGTCCATTGACCGGTGGAGTTCGCCGACCCCATCCGGACCCTGGGGTGCAAACACCACCTGCCGCACGAAATTCACGTGCTCGGGCGCCGACTCGACGAGGCGCGCGGCCCCGGCCTCGGTCAGCTCAATGTCGGTCGCCCGGCCGTCATGCTCGTTCGGCACGCGGCGCAGCAGGCCCTCGTCCTCAAGTCCGGAGATCACGCGCGAGAGACGGGAGAGGGTCGTGTTGGTGAACACCGCGAGCTGCTTCGTCTGGATGCGGTTGTGCGGCGCGTCTGACAGCATCGCCAGGGCGTAATACTCGGTGAGAGTGAGGTGCGCGTGCTTGCGCATGTGCGAGTCGAGGGCGCTCGGCAGCAACTGGAGGACGCCGAGGAGGCGCATCCATGCGGCACGTTCGTCAACGGACAGCCACTTCGGTTCTTCTTGCGCCATGTGCCGATTCTGCCACAAATTTACTTGAAGGATCAAGTAAATTTGTGGTTACTTTGTCTTCTTCGCCCGCAGTTGTTTGCGCTCCAGGCCGCGCTCGAGTTTCGCCTGCCGTCGCTGAAACCTCGGGTTCGCCGCATCGAGCTGGGCGAGCGTGTCGTCGCTGAGGTCGCCAACGTGCCATCGCGGCGCCGGCCCGAATGCGCCGTCGGCGGTGCGGATCACGTCGTTCGCGAGGGCGCGGTTACCGAGCGCGCCGACGGCGGCGCCGATACCAAAAGGCAGCAGTTTGCCGATGAGCCCGCCGAGGTGCGTGTCCGCGAACTTCGTCAGGAACGACGTCGAGAGTCGCTGGCCCAACTCGCCGACGAACACCTGGGGGAGCGCCTCGGTGACGAGTTCACCCCAGGCCGCCGACTTCAGCAGCGTCTGCGGGGCGCGGGTGCGCACAAACTCGGTGACGAGCTTGCGCCCGCGGTCACCGAGCAGGATGCCCATCACGAGCGCCCGGGCGCGCTCGGGGTCGTCGGTCGCGTCGCCATGGAGCTCCGCCACCGTGAGCGCGTAGAGCGCCGTGAGGTCGAGGAACGACACGACTTCGGCGCTAATGAGCGCGATACCGGTCGCGGTACCGATGCCGGGAATCGCGCTCGCCGCGCCGACGCCACCGCCCGTACCCATCGCGGTGCGCCGATACCACTTCTCGACCACGCGCAGGAGGTCATCGGGAGTCGCCTCCGGAGCGGCCCGTCTCAGGCGACGAACAAACGCGAGGGCCGCCGGGCGCTGCACGCGCAGCGCGCGGTCGAGTGCGCGCACGAGCACATCGCCACGCGATGAGGTTCGTTCGGTTGCGGATTGCTCAGTCATGAGGCGTCAGGCTAGCGTGCCAACTTGCTGAGCACCTCGTCGGCGTGCCGCGTATAGACCGAAAAGTGATTCGCCGTGCGGTCGAGATGAAACTCGCAATTGGGGATGCGTCGGGCGAGCTGCATACTGCCGCGCCAAGGGACCGAAAGGTCGCGCTTGCCCTGCCACATCGTGACGGGGATGCTCTGGTCGAGTTCCGCCGGATCAAAGCCCCAGTCGAAGAGCACGAGCGAGAGGTCCAGAGCTACGCCGCGGGGGCCGCGGCGGAAGGCGCCGACGACCGAGTCGAGAAACGCATCGCCGGAGGCATCCGGCAACCCAAACCTGCGGTCGAGTCCGAGGCCCGCGCGCTGTCTTGCCGAGGTGAAGAGGGAGTTGTGGCCAAGGGCGCCGACGCTCGCCGCGGCACCCGCAAAGATCGCAAGGTTCGGACCCATGGGCATCCCGGTGTACTGCGGGGGCCCCGCAGGCGCCAGGAGGCCGACGCCGGATACCTGCTCCGGCATGGCGAGCGCCGTGGCGAGCGCGTAGGCGCCGCCAGCGGAATAGCCAACGACGGCGAAACGCGACCACGACCTCGCGGCGACAAACGATTCGACGTCGTCGATAAAGTTCGCGACGTTACGGTGCGGGCGCCAGGTCGACAGGGCGAATCCGGGTCGTGAGAGGCACACGACCTGAACGCCAAAGTGCGCGGCCGCTCGGTTGTACAGAGCGGCCTCAAAGCGCGAACCGGGCGCACCGTGAAACGAGAGCACGGGAGGTGCCTGCGCATCGCCGAAGCGCACCCACTGCAGCCAGCGGCCGTCAGCCAGGGGGTGAGTGCCGGCGTAGGAGGGCAACATCTATTCGGTGATCTTTCCGTCCTGTGTCGCGTCGTCCATGAGCGGCAGCACCCGGTCGCGGGCGAGGTCGCGAAGCACGATCGAGGTGCTCGTTCGACCGACGGCCTCGAGCGAGCCGATGCGGTCGATGACGCGCTGCAGGTCGGTGTTTGAGTGGGCCACGACCCGAAGCAGCATGTCCCAGGGGCCGGCCATGGTCGAACAATCGATCACCTCGGGGATGCCGAGAAGCCGATCATGTAAGCCTTCATGCCCAACCCGCTGATCAATTTGCAACATCACCATCGCCTGAACGGGATAGCCCATCTGGCTTGGCTGTAGCTTCGGCACGATGTCCACGAGGATGCCGCGTTCACGCAGGCGGTTTAGCCGCGCTTGCACGGTGGGGCGGGCCACGCCCAAGTCCCGTGAGGCCGACAACACACTGGATTCCGGCCGCCGTGTGAACAGCTCCACGATCTGGAAGTCGAGTCGATCCATAAGTGCACCTTTGCATTCGTGAGGACTGTTGACAGAATGTATAACTAGTTGGGCCTTCCCGGCAATCTCCTGCTAGTTTTCAGTGTTAATCCCACTAGGGACAGACACGTATTTGACAAAGGGGTCGTAGAAAATGCGTATCCGTAAATCTCTTGCCGCTCTCGGTATGTTGGCTGTTGGCTCGCTGGCGCTTTCCGCCTGCTCGAACGGTGGTGGCGACGCCGCCTCGACCGATGGCGCCGCCTCGGGCGACTCGTTCAAGGTCGGCGTGATTCAGCTCGTGCAGCACCCGGCGCTCGACGCGGCCACCGCTGGCTTCGAGCAGGCCTTCACCGACGCGGGCATCGACGTCGAATTCGACGTGCAGGTCGCGAACGGCGAGCAGTCGACCGCCGCGACCATCGCCGCAGGCTTTGCCGGCGACCAGGACATTGACCTCGTGCTCGCCGTCGCGACGCCAGCCGCTCAGTCGGCCGCGACCGCCATCACGAACGTGCCGGTGCTGTTCACCGCGGTCACCGACCCGGTCGCCGCCGACCTCGTCGCGAGCGCCGAGGAGCCGGGCGGCAACGTCACCGGCACTACCGACCTCAACCCGGTCGCCGACCAGATCGACCTGATCACCCAGCTCGACCCGTCGGTTGAGTCGGTCGGCATCGTCTACTCCTCGGGTGAGGTCAACTCGCAGGTCCAGGTCGACCTGGCCCAAGAAAGGGCTGACGAACTCGGCCTCGAGCTGAAGACCGCCACCGTGACGAACGTGGGCGAGGTGCCGACCGCGCTCGACTCGCTCGGTGACGTCGATTCGATCTATGTGCCGACCGACAACACCGTCGTCTCGGGCATCGACACCGTGCTGACCTACACCGCCGACAAGCAGGTTCCGGTCGTCTCGGGCGACACGGGCCCCGTCGAGTCGGGCGCCGTTGCGACGCTCGGCCTTGACTACACGAAGCTCGGCGTTCAGACCGGCGAGATGGCGATTCGCATCCTCCAGGACGGCGAAGACCCCGCGACGATGGCCGTCGAAGAACAGACCGAGTTCGACCTCGTCGTGAACCCCGCGGGTGCCGAGGCCGTCGGCCTCGAGATTCCGCAGGAGATGCTCGACGAAGCCGCTACGGTCGTCGAATAATCCAATCCCACGTGCACACGGGTGGCCGCGCCACAATTGCGGCCACCCGTTTGTGCTCAAAACCCACCATTTTTGAGAGGAGACGCACGTGATTGGTGCATTTGAACTCGGCCTGATCTACGCCGTGGTGGCGCTCGGCGTGTATCTCACCTTCCGCATCCTGAACTTCCCCGACCTCACGGTCGACGGTAGCTTCACTACCGGCGCCGCTGTCGCCGCCGTGTGCCTGAGCTACGACATGAACCCCGTCCTGGCGATCCTGCTGTCATTCGCCGCGGGCGCCATTGCGGGCGCGATTACCGGTGTGCTCCACACCTACGGCAAGATCGACGGTCTGCTCGCCGGAATCCTGACGATGATCGCCCTGTGGTCGGTCAACCTGCGCATCATGGGGATATCCAATGGCACGGCCGCCCTTTCAAATGTCGGTATTCGCAGCTCGGAGAGCGCGTTTAGTGGCCTGCGCGAGGCCGGCCTGCTCGGCACCTGGGGTGCCGTCGGCATCCTCTTCGTCGCCGTGTTCGTCCTGAAACTCGTGATCGACTGGTTCTTGTCGACCGACCTCGGCCTTTCGATTCAGGCGACGGGGAACAACGAGCAGATGATTCGCTCGTTCGGCGTGAACACCGACGCGATGAAGATTCTCACGCTCGCGCTCTCGAACGGTCTCGTCGCGGTGGGCGGCGCGCTCGTCGCGCAGTACACCGGCTCGGCGGACATCTCGATGGGTGTGGGTCTGATCCTCATCGGCCTCGCGTCGGTCATTCTCGGCCAGGCGTTCTTCGGCAACCGCTGGGTGTGGCTTGCGAGCTTCGGCGTGATTGTCGGCGCCGTGCTGTACCGCCTCGTCATCTTCGCGGCACTTTCAGCGGGCCTCAGCAACACCGACGTTCGACTCATCACCGCCGTCATCGTCGTCATCGCGCTGCTGATTCCGCGCTTCGGCATTGGCAAACGACTCGGACTCGATCGCCTGATGCGTGGCAAACAGACCGAACCGGCCGCGGCTCCGGCCACAACCGAGGCTGAGCCCGCAGCGGTACCGGCAAAGGAGGCGCAGCAGTAATGCTCGACATCGACAAGATCTCCAAGACGTTCTTCCCGAACACCGTCAACGAAAAGAAGGCGCTCGCCGACCTCGACCTGCACCTCGCCGACGGCGACTTCGTCACCGTCATCGGCTCGAACGGTGCCGGCAAGTCCACACTGCTCAACGCGGTGTCGGGCAAGCTCAACGTCGACCGCGGTGACGTGCGCATCGACGGCACCTCGGTGCGACGGATGCCCGACTACCGTCGCGCGCGCTACATCGGCCGCGTGTTCCAGGACCCGATGGCGGGCACGGCGCCCGACCTCACGATCGAGCAGAACCTTGCCCTCGCCCTGCGTCGCGGCAAGCCACGCGGGCTGGGCATGGGCATCACCTCGAAGCGCAAGCAGCTCTTCCGGGACGAACTCGCGCACCTCGACCTCGGGCTGGAGAACCGGCTTACGACCCTAGTCGGGCTGCTTTCGGGTGGTCAGCGGCAGGCGCTGTCGCTGCTCATGGCCGGGTTCACGAACCCGTCCATCCTCCTGCTCGACGAGCACACCGCCGCGCTCGACCCGGCACGCGCCGCGCACGTGTCGGAGCTGACGCGCCGCATTGTGTCGGAGTCGGGTCTGACGACCCTGATGGTGACGCACAACATGCAGCAGGCGATCGACCTCGGCAACCGCCTCGTCATGATGCACGACGGTCGCATCATCTACGAGGTCGCGGGCGAGGCGAAGTCGAAGACCACCGTGGAGGACCTCCTCGGCCGCTTCGCCGCGATCAAGGGCGCGGTCATCGACGACAAGACGATGCTCGCTACCTAGTCATACCAACAAGACGAAGGGCCGCCCCACCGATTGGTGGGGCGGCCCTTTGTTTTGTGGTTGCGCTAGACGCGCTTTTCCCCCTCGTTGGGCTCGTCGTCACCCTCGTCGATGTCGTCAAATTCTTCGTCGTCGAGGTCGTCTTCGTCGTATTCGTCGTCGACCTCGTAGTCGTCGGCCCACTCGTCGAGCAGTTCGGCGGCCTCGTCGGAGTCGGCGGCCTCTTCGATCTCGACGTCGCCACCGCCCCAACTGCGGACGACGACCTCGATCTCTTCAGAGTCCTCGAGACTGTCGTGCAGGTTTGCCTCGTGCTCGGTCGCGAGCATGGCGGCCTCGTCTTCGTCCTTGGCCTCGACGACGAGACCCGAGACGACCTCGTACCGCAGCATCACGGCATACTTCGGCATGGGGGATTCCTCTCAACGGCGACACCCGGTGCGTCGCGACCACGACTGACGCTAGCGCGCTATTCCGTAGGAAACAAGTGACTCGGCGGCCGCGCAGGGGATTTGGGGAAAAGCCCGTAGGCTGGCCGCATGTCAGAGGCAATTGCATGCGCAGTGAGTCAGTTCGCACCAACCCTCGACGCGTCGAAGAATCTGCGCTTGCTTCGCGACCATCTCGCGATCGCGACCGACCGCGGCGCACGCATGTTCGTCGCACCCGAATACAGTTCGGGCTTCGACCGCGATTACGGCGACTGGATGCACTCGGTCGCGCAACCGCTCGACGGCGACTTCGCGACCGCGCTCGGCCAGCTGGCGGCAGAGTTCGGCGTCACCCTCGTGGCCGGGATGCTCGAGCAGGTCGGCGATGGCGTCGCGAACACGCTCGTCGCGTTCGGTGACACCGGTGAACTGCTCGCGGCGTACCGCAAGGTGCACCTCTATGACGCGTTCGCTGGACGCGAGAGCGAGTGGCTGACCGCCGGCGACCCGAGCGAGCCACCGGCAGTGTTTGAGGCGTACGGCGTCACGATCGGTCTGCAGACCTGCTACGACCTGCGTTTCCCGGAGTCGAGCCGTCGCCTCGTTGATGCGGGCGCTGACGTGCTCGCGGTGCCGGCCGAGTGGGTGCGCGGCCCGCTCAAGGAACACCACTGGCGAACGCTGCTCAGCGCGCGAGCGATCGAGAACGTCGCCTACGTCGTGGCGGCCGACCACCCGGCACCGATCGGTGTTGGTGGCAGCAGCGTCGTTGACCCTCGCGGCGTCACCATCGCGACGCTCGGCACCGACACCGGTGTGGCGATGGCCTGGCTGGATCCGGCAGAGGTCGCCGCAGCCCGAGATCAAAACCCAGCGTTACGTCTTCGTAAGTACACGGTGCGCGCGTCCGACTAAGTTGGCTGTGGGGGGATTGCTAGCTTGGAAGATGTGACGAAAACAGACGAACAGGGAGAGCGCGGGGAAAACCGCGATCTCGGCCTCGGCAAGAAGACGGCTGAGGGCCTGTCGACCATGACGCCGATGGCGCGTCAGACCGAGGCAGCGCCGCGAACGCACGGTGGTGAGGCCCTCTACCTCGCCGAGTTGACGAAGAAGTTTGGTCGACACACCGCGGTCGATCACCTGAGCTTCACCATTCCGCAGGGCTCCTTCTCGGCCATCGTTGGGCCGAACGGTGCCGGCAAGACCACAACGCTCTCGATGATTGCCGGTCTGCTTCCGCCGAGCCATGGCACGGTTGAAGTGTTCGGCATCGACGCGTGGCGTGACCGCGCGAAGGCACAGCAACTCATCGGCATTCTGCCCGACCGCCTGCGCATGTTCGACCAGCTCACCGGCGCACAGTTCTTGTCGTATGTCGGCGCAGTGCGCGGCGTCAAGGGTGAGACGCTGCGCGAGCGCATGGAATACCTCCTCGACGACTTCGGCCTGCGTGACGAGGCGAATCGATTGGTTGTCGACTATTCACTCGGTCTGCGGAAGAAGCTCGCGCTCGCCGCGACGCTTATACACGCGCCGAAGCTGCTGGTGCTCGACGAGCCGTTCGAGGCGATCGACCCGGTGTCGGCCGGCACGTTCATCGACGTGCTCAACAGCTATGTGAACCGCGGCGGCACGGTCGTGCTCTCGAGCCACTCGATGGACCTCGTGCAGCGAGTCTGCGATCACGTCGCCGTCATTGCCAAGGGCGAGCTGCTGGCTGAGGGCACCGTCGACGACGTTCGCGGCAATGTCTCGCTCGAAGAACGATTCCGCGACCTCGTTCGTGGCCCGGGGCAGACGGAGGGGCTGGATTGGCTCGAAATCTCCTTCGGGTGAGCTGGGGGAGCGTCGCTGCGTCCCTGCGGCCCCGCGCGCAAATCGGGGCCTCTACGCTTTGGATGCTCCTGCTCACGATTGTCGGTGCGCTCAGTGCCGGCGCGCTCATTCACAGCGGCACCGCTGGCAGCGATGCCGCGGCGCTGCTGTGGACCCCGCTGCTGGTGCTGCTCGTGCCGATCGCGGCCTTCGGGCTCGGCGTGCTCGGGCATCCGAGCGATGCCCTCGATGCGCGCCGTATCGCCGTGCACGGACGCGGCCCCGCACGTGCGGCGAGTACGACGCTCGCGCTCGGCTTTGTTCAGCTCACCTCAGCCATCGCTCTTGTGCCCTATGGTGCGCTTGGCCTCGCGCTGCAGCAGCGGCTCGACCCCGGCGTCGCCTGGTTGCTCGCCGCCGTCGGCTGGGCCGGCTGCGTGCTCGCGCATCGCCTCGGGGCACGTGCCGGACGCGCGGTTTCAGCGCGCCGCACGACCCGCGAGGTTGGCGCCCTGTTCTGGTACGCCGTGTCGGTGCTCGGCGCGACCGTCGCCTTCGCGCTGCTGTTCCTGCCGTGGCAGGAGGTGGCCGACGAGGCGGCCCAGCTCATCGCCCGAGGCCTCGACTGGGTGCCCGGCGCGAGCCTCGCGCTGGCCGGTTCGGTCGGCGACCTCGGCACGATCGTCGGAGTCAATGTCGCCGTAGTGCTGCTGGCCGCGGTGCTCGAATGGCTGCTTTCGCGCCGCGACGCGCAACGCGCAATGTATGTGCGGGGCAGCGGCGGCCGCGTCAACCTGGGCATCTTCGCTTCAGCACCGGGGTCTGCGACCTGGTCGATCGCGGCCCGCACCTGGCTCGCGTGGTTGCGTGACGGCCGCTACCGGCTGACGCTCATCACCATCGCGATCTTGCCGCCGCTGCTCGTGATCCCGTTGTGGATCGCCGGTGTCGGCGCGGCTGAGCTCGTGCTGCTGCCCGTGCCGATCTTTGCGCTGCTGTTTGGCTGGGCCTTGCACAACGACATCGCTTACGACTCGACCGCCCTGTGGCTCCACGTCACCGGTGGGCTGCCGGGCCGCGCCGACCGCCTCGGCCGCGCAATTCCCACGCTCATTACGGGTGTGGTGCTCATCCTCGCGGGCTCGGCGCTCGTGCTCTGGGTTACCGACGACGCGCTCCGGGCCGTCCTCGTTGCTTCGGTGTCACTGGCGCTGCTCGGCACCGGGGTCGGCGGCTCGTCGATCATGTCGGCGGTGTCGCCGTACCCGGTGGCGCGACCCGGCGAGTCGCCCTGGTCACAGCCGGTCTCAACGTGGGGCGGCTCGTTCGCCGTCCACGGCATCAGCCTGCTCGTCGAACTCGCGATCTGCGCACCCGCGATTTGGCTCAGCGTGCTCGCCCTACTGTCGGATGATTGGTCGGATGCGCTGCTCGCGGTCGGCGTCGCGCTCTGCACGGGTGTGCTCGCGTGCGTGGCTGGCATTCTCATCGGCGGCCAGGTCTTCACCGCTCGACGAACCCACCTACTCAACCGCGCCACTCTCATCGACTGAGACTCGAGGCCCCGAGTAGTCTTGGCGCATGACTGGATTCGCACGTACCGAAGATCCCGGCTCGATTGGGTCGGGCGGCAGCACGGATGTGCTCGACCGCGAACTCGAACAGCTCATCGAAGATGAGCAGTACGACGACGGCGACCACGACAAGTTTGCGCACTACGTGCGCAAAGAGAAGATTGTCGAGTCGGCCGTGACGGGCAAGCCGGTTCGGGCGCTCTGCGGCAAGAAGTGGCTGCCGAATTCAAACCCCGACCGGTTCCCGATCTGTCCTGACTGCAAGCGCATCTATGAGCGGATGCGCGGCGAATAGGCCTAGGCCCGGGTCGTGATCCCGTCCTCGTCGACGTAGAACGTCGTGAGGGCGGGTTCTCCCTTTCCGAGCCGGCGCGCGGTCCGAGGCAGCTCGGCGAGCGCCGCAGCGCAGTGCTCGCGGGCCGCGGCAACGCCGGCGGCACCAAGCCATTGGCGGTCGAGTTCGCCGTTGACGACGTAGTCGACATAGAGCGGGCGGTCGTCATGGTCGCCGATCGGCGCACCACCGAGCGAGATGAGCTCACCTGTCGCGACGCCGTTTTCACGACGGCGCAGCGGGAACTTCACGCCACCCACCGATTTCTTCCCGGGCGAGGCCTTCGCGACCGAAACCCACTCATCGGCCTCGTTCTTGCGGGCCACGAGCTTATAGACCATTCCGGAGGCGACCGAACCGGAGCCCGTGACGACGCTTGTACCCACGCCGTAGGAGTCGACGGGCGCCGCGGCGAGGCCCGCGAGGGTGTACTCGTCGAGGTCGTTTGTCACGGTGATCTTCGTGTTCACGGCGCCGAGATCATCGAGCTGCTCGCGCACCTCCCGCACGAGCACCGGGAGGTCGCCGGAGTCGAGGCGGACTCCGCCGAGGTCGGTGCCTGCGACCTCGACCGCGAGGCGAACGCCCTCGGTGACGTCGTAGGTGTCGACCAGCAGCGTCGTGCCGACGCCGAGCGCATCCACCTGGGCTTGGAAGGCCGCGCGCTCCGACTCGTGCAGGAGCGTCCAGGAGTGCGCCGCGGTGCCCATCGTGGGAACACCCCAGCTGCGGCCCGCCTCGAGGTTCGAGGTGGCCGAGAATCCTGCAATGTACGCGGCACGCGCGGCAGCGACGGCGCTGCGTTCGCCGGTGCGGCGCGAGCCCATCTCAGCGAGCGGCCGACCCTCGGCAGCCGAAACCATGCGGGCGGCGGCCGACGCGACAGCGGAGTCGTAGTTGAAGACGCTGAGCAGGAGGGTCTCGAGGATCACACCCTCGGCAAACGTCGCATGCACCTCGAGCAGCGGTGACTGCGGGAAGTAGACCTCGCCCTCGCGGTAGCCGCGAATCGAGCCCGAGAATCGGTAGTTCGCGAGCCAATCCAGCGTCTGCGCAGAAACGACGTTCGCGTCGCGCAGAAACTCGAGCTCCGCATCCTCGAACCGGAATCGTTCGAGCAACTCGATCGCGCGCCCGAAGCCCGCGACGACGCCGTAGCGCCGGTCGTTCGGCAGGCGTCGCGCGAAGAGCTCGAACATGCACTCACGATCGGCCGTGGCGTCCTGCAGGGCGGCTTCCACCATCGTGAGTTCGTAGTGGTCGGTGAGGAGCGACGTCGCTGAGGGCAGTGCCGGGCGTGCTTCGGGGTTCGACATAGGCACAGAGTAACGAATCGGGGGAGTGCCGCCGCTGTACCTGGTCGCATCCGCAGGCATTGCGATGGCCAGCCGGGTACGATTGCCGGTTGTGAGTAACGCACCGATTGGCATTTTCGACTCCGGAGTCGGGGGTCTCACGGTTGCACGCGAAGTGCGCGCCCAACTGCCGCACGAGTCGATCGTGTACATCGGCGACACCGAGCACACGCCCTACGGTCCGCGGCCGATCGCCGAGATCCGCAAGTTCTCGCTCGAGATCCTCGATCAGTTAGTCGATGAGGGCGTGAAGATGCTCGTGATCGCCTGCAATTCGGCCTCCGCGGCTGTTTTGCGCGATGCCCGCGAGCGCTATTCGGTGCCGGTGATTGAGGTCATCGCGCCGGCTGTGCGCGCGGCGGTGAGCGCCACTCGTTCGGGCCGAGTCGGCGTGATTGGCACGCACGCGACGATCAGTTCGCGCGCCTACAACGACGCGTTTGCTGCCGCCGTCAACGTGCAACTGTTTTCGCAGGCGTGCCCGGCGTTCGTTGAGCATGTCGAGGCTGGCGATACGACGAGCGAAGAGCTCATCGCGATTGCCCGCGAATACCTCGCGCCGCTGCAGCAGCAGCAAATCGACACGCTCGTACTCGGGTGTACCCATTACCCGCTGCTGCAGGGTGTGCTCGGCTATGTCATGGGCGGCGACGTGCGGCTGGTGTCGAGCGATGTCGAGACGGCGAAGGATGTCTATCGCACGCTGCTCACGCGCGGCTTGTTGCACGACGGCACCACCGAACCCACATATGAATACCGGGCAACGGGCGAAAATACCGCTGCCTTTGTCACCCTCGCGAGCCGCATCCTCGGCGGCGAGGTGTCGAGAGTTGAACATCACCCCACCGGCGTAATTGACCTCGCCGGCCACACTCTGAAGGAGAACTCATGACCACTCGTGCTGATGGTCGCGCCGTTGACGAGCTTCGCGAAGTCTCGATCCAGCGGGGCTGGAGTGAGCAAGCCGAGGGGTCGGCCCTGATCTCGTTCGGCCGCACGCGCGTGCTCTGCACGGCGTCGTTCACGCCGGGTGTGCCGCGCTGGCTCACGGGCAAGGGCACCGGCTGGGTAACGGCCGAGTATTCGATGCTGCCCCGCGCCACGAACGAGCGTTCGCAGCGCGAGTCGGTGAAGGGCAAGATCGGCGGCCGCACCCACGAGATCTCGCGTCTGATCGGCCGCTCGCTGCGCGCCGCGATCGACATGGAGGCGCTCGGCGAGAACACGATCGTGCTCGACTGCGATGTGCTGCAGGCCGACGGCGGCACGCGCACCGCGGCCATCACCGGCGCGTTCGTGGCCCTCTCGGATGCCGTGGACTGGGCCCGCACACAGAAGCACATCCCGCGCAAGGCCGAGGTGCTCGCCGCATCCGTCTCGGCAATCTCGGTGGGCATCATCGACGGCACGCCGATGCTCGACTTGCCCTACGAAGAAGATGTTCGCGCCGAGACCGACATGAACGTCGTGATGACCGGCACCGGCAAGTTCATCGAGGTGCAGGGCACGGCCGAGAAGGCGCCGTTCGACGGGACCGAGCTCAATGCGCTGCTTGCCTTGGCGATCAAGGGCAACGCCGACCTTGCCCGCATCCAGTCCGAGGTGCTCGCGCGATGACGCAGCGGGCCGTCCTCGCATCGAAGAACGCCCACAAGCTCGCGGAGCTGCAGCGCATCCTTGGCGCTCAGCTGCCCGAGCTCGAACTGCTGTCGTACGACGGCAAGGCCCCCGTCGAGTCGGGCCTCACGTTCGAAGAGAACGCGCTGATTAAGGCCCGCGCGGCGGCACAGTCAACCGGTCTTCCTGCGATTGCTGACGACTCGGGTATCTGCGTCGAGGTGCTCGGCGGTATGCCCGGGATCTTCTCGGCGCGGTGGTCGGGGCCCGACCGCTCGGATGCCGACAATGTCGACCTGCTGCTCTGGCAGCTGAGCGATGTACCCGATTCGGCCCGCGCGGCGCAGTTCGTGGCGGTCGCCGCGGTTGCGCTGCCCGACGGCACTGAGTTCACGGTGCGCGGAGAGTGGCCGGGCCGGATCGTGCGCGAGGTGCGTGGCGCGGGTGGCTTCGGCTACGACCCGGTGTTTCTGCCCGAGGGCGAGACGGAGTCGGCCGCCGAGATGACGGCGGAGCGTAAGGACAGCATGAGTCACCGCCGACGCGCCTTCGAGGCGATTGCGCCCGAGCTGCAGCGCCTGCTGAGCGCGGCGTAGTCGCCTGCCCTGCGCGCTGGTGGGCTGACGCTTAGGCCTCGGCGAGCGGGAAGACGAGAAGGATGCTCGACGCCGGAGCGACGACCTTGGCCTGGTCGCCGGGCACCTCGCGGTCGGCGAAGACGACGCGGTGGCCGGGCATTGTCACGGGGCCAACGCCGAGGAGCGGACCGCTCGTCGACGTGACTGGACGCGGGTACATCACCGTGATCTCGATGGAGGTGTTCGCGACGCCTGCCGGCAAGGTCGTTCGTGTGGGTGGCACAACCGAGCGCTCGTGGTGGCTGACGTATCGAACGCACGTCAACTGCGATCAGCGGCGTCCACGATGGGACTGGGCTGGCGGCGGAAACAGCGACGGCCCGATTGCCCGGCAAATTGCTGGGGCAGTCGGGCCGTGGCCTCAAGTGCGGAAGGCGGGACTTGAACCCGCACGCTCGAAAGCACAGGAACCTAAATCCTGCGTGTCTGCCAATTTCACCACTCCCGCGCGACTCCCCATCTTAAGGGTTTCTGGGGAGTGGCGGTGTCACAGCGCTTCGCTGAAGCGGGAGAGGAGCTCCTCGGTGGTCTCGTCGCGGCAACTGCGGTAGTTCTCGCCCGCCCACAGGTTGAGGTACTCGGGGCTGTCGCTTGAGGCATCACGAATCGGCTTGGTCAGGAAATGCACGATCGGGTAGCTCGCTGGTGCGACGAGATCGAACTCATCTATGAAGCGATTCCGGAGGCCGCGAGCGTTGCGGCCGGAGTAGGCGCGTGTCACGACGGTCTCGCGAGTTCCGGCGAGCAGCGCCTCCCGGTGAGGCGGGCGCGTGCCCGCCTCCTGCACGGTGAGGAAGGCAGTGCCGAGGGCCACCGCATCCGCACCGGCGTCGAGGAGGCTCCGGGCGCGCTCGGGTGTGTCGATGCCGCCGGTTGCGATGATGCTGGCGCGGGCCACGCGTGCGAGGGGCAGGATGCGCGCAAGCAACTGGTCGAGCGAGAGCGAGTCGGGGATCGTGGACTGATCGAAGTTCGCGCGGTGGCCACCTGCTGCGGGGCCCTGCACGATCAGGACTTCAGGCCCGGTCTCAAACGCCATCACGGCGTCCTCGACACTCGCGATCGTGACGCCGATGGCCGTGCCCACGGCGCGGAGCCGCTTCACGACCTGGAGATCGGGCATCCCGAACGTGAACGTGACGAGCGGGACGGGAGACGCCTCGAGGGCTTCGATCTTTTCGAAGAACGCGTCGTCGCCCGGGTCACACACCTCGGGCACCTCGACACCGAGACGTTCGGCGAGGGGGATGAGCCGCTCTCGGTAGCGTTCAGCCGCAGCGACGTCGGCCGGAGTCGACTCGGGGACGAATAGGTTGACCGCGAATGGCTCAGCGGTGAGGGCGCGGGTCGCGGCCAGTTTCTCGGCGAACGCCTCGGCCGAGAGGTAGCCACCTGCCAGGGTTCCGAGAGCCCCGAAGTTACTCACGGCGGCAACGAGTTCCGGCGTGGTGGGGCCTCCTGCCATCGGCGCCTGAACGACGGGCAGCCGGCGAGCATGCAAGTCAATCACCTGGCCAGTCTATGCATTTGGGCCGACCTGTGGATAACTCGAACATGGTTTTTGCGATTTCGTCATGATGCTCTCGTGAACATTGCCGTGAGTGCCATTGCCGATCGGGTCCGCGACCGTGTCGAACGCGAGGGCATCGAACTCGCTCCCGGGTCGAAGCAGGCGAGCGAACTCGTGCGGGCTGAAGTCCGGGCCTACGGCGAGCGCGCCACGGGCGAAGAAGCGCGCCTCTTGCATGACGAGCACGCGACCGTGCGCGACGTGCTCGCAAACGTCACTGGCTTCGGAGCGCTGCAGCCCTACCTCGACGACCCTGAGATAGAAGAGATCTGGGTGAACGCGCCGAGCCGCATCTTTGTCGCCAAGAACGGCCGCTCAGAGCTGACAAACACTGTCATCAGCGAGAACGAGTTGCGCGATCTCGTCGAGCGGATGCTGCGGTCGACCGGTCGCCGACTCGACTTGAGCAGCCCGTTTGTCGACGCCTCGCTGCCCGATGGCAGCCGACTGCACGTCGCGATTCCCGAGATCGCTCGACGACACCCGGCCATCAACATCCGCAAGTTCATCCGCCGCATCCGCGACCTGCAGGCGCTCGTTGAGCGGGACTCGCTCACGCCGCAGGCAGCCAGGCTCCTGCGTGGGGCCGTGCGCTGCGGGCTCAACATTCTCGTGTCCGGCGCCACACACACCGGCAAGACCACGATGGTGGGCGCGTTGCTGGCGGCGGGCGAAGCGAGTGACCGCGTCATCACGGTTGAAGAGACCTTCGAGCTTGATGTGGTCACGCGCGACGTCGTCGCGCTCCAGTGTCGACCGCCCTCGCTCGAGGGCCGCGGCGAAATCACGCTCCGACGACTCGTGAAAGAGGCGCTCCGCATGCGGCCCGATCGGCTCGTGGTGGGCGAGGTGCGTGAGGCCGAGGCACTCGAGTTGCTCGTGGCGCTGAACTCGGGCGTCCCGGGCATGTGCACCATCCACGCGAACTCCGCCCGCGATGCCCTCGTCAAGCTTGCGACGCTACCCCTCCTCGCGGGCCGCAATATCGACGCGAGCTTCGTCGTGCCGACCATCGCCTCGACGATCGACCTCGTGGTGCATCTCGAGCACACGCCAACCGGCGGGCGCCGTGTCGCCGAGATCCTCGCCCCCACGGGCGCGGTGAATGCCGGGGTCATCGAAGCCACGACGCTATTCCGCCGTGAGCGCGAGGAGCTTGTCGCCACTGGCATGACACTGCAGCGCGACGAGAAGCTCCGTCGCCACGGCCTTGACGGCACGCAACTCATCGGGGCAGTCTCGTGACGGCCTGGCTGATCGCGATCGTCGCGGCGCTCGGCGTCGCCCTGTGTCTGTCAGCCTGGATCTGGCCACGCGAGCACGACGACGAGCTCGTGGCGCACTCACGACTCGGCTTCGTGGAAGATGCGC
This sequence comes from Gulosibacter sediminis, assembly GCF_030011715.1. Lineage (NCBI taxonomy): Bacteria > Bacillati > Actinomycetota > Actinomycetes > Micrococcales > Microbacteriaceae > Gulosibacter > Gulosibacter sediminis. The sequence goes on from NZ_JASCYH010000001.1 coordinate 23,509, forward strand.
TGCTGCGCGCTGGCCTGCCGAAGTTTCCGGCCCTCGCGTTCATCGCGCTTGTCGCCGTGTGTGGCATCGCGACCGCCGCAATCGCACTGGCTCTGAGTGGCGTGATCGCCCTCGGGGTGCTCGGCGCGGTCGCAGGCTGCTGGCTTCCGATTCTTGCGATCCGCATGCGGGCGACAAAACGCCGGGAAGCACATCGGGGCGCCTGGCCAGACGCGGTCGACCATCTCATTGCGTCGATCCGCAGCGGCCTCGGCCTGCCCGATGCAGTGGCTCAGCTCGCGACTAAGGGACCAGAGACACTGCGCGACGACTTTGAGCAGTTTGTGCGTCGCTACCGCGCAACGGGTTCGTTCGCGACCGCGGTCGACGAAGTCAAGGAGCGGCTTGCCGACCCGGTGGGCGACCGTCTGCTCGAAACACTGCGCATGGCGCGCGACGTCGGCGGCACCCAGCTCGTGCCGGTGCTGCGCGCGTTCTCGGAACACCTGCGCGAAGCCCAGGCCGTGCGACACGAGGCAGAAGCACGGCAGGGATGGGTGGTGAACGCCGCTCGCTTGGGCGCGGTCGCGCCGTGGCTCGTACTCCTGCTGCTCGTGAGTCGGCCCGAGGCCGCGGCGGCCTACAACACCCCCGTCGGCTTCATCGTGATTCTGCTCGGGCTCGGCATCACGGTGCTGGCGTACCGCCTCATGATCGCTCTGGGCCGTATCCCGGATGAGGGACGGTGGTTCGCGTGATCACGTCGCAGCCGCTTGCGCTCGCCCTGCTATTCGGCACGGTACTTGGGCTTGGTCTCTGGTCGGTGGTCGCCACGCTGCCGCAGCTGCGTCGCCCCCGGCTGATCGACCGCGTCGCACCGCATCTCGTCGACATCGCACCAGCGGCGCGCGAGCACGCTCTGCGCCGAGTCATCGACCCGCTCCCAATCCTTGGGCAACTGCTTTCGCCGCTCATCGCGTGGTTACGTCGCATCCTCGGCGAGGTCATCGGCGGCAACGACCTCGTTGCCATGCGACTGCGCCAGGCGGGCCAGACGACGAGCGTCGAGCGGTTTCGCACCCAGCAGGCAGTCTGGGCACTCGTCGGAATCGTGCTCGGTCTGGTGTTCGCCCTGGCAAGCCTCCGAAGCGCGGCCAACCAGGCGCTCGTCATCATCGTGATGCCACTCCTGGGCGGGGTGATTGCGGTCGCGGTCCGCGAACTGCTGCTGCGACACGCGGCGAGCGCCCGCATCCGCCGAATCGCAAGTGAGTATCCGACCGTGCTCGAGTTCATGAGCCTGTCGCTCGCCGCCGGCGAGGGAATCTTCGACTCGCTCGTGCGGGTGAGCGCGCTCGGTAACAGTGAGCTCGGGCGCGAGTTTGCGGGTGTGGTGCGCCGGGTTCGTGCCGGCGCCGCACTCGGCCCGTCGCTTCGGGAACTCGGCCGAGACCTCGGCCACGTCCCGCTTGCCCGCACCTGTGACCACCTGCTCACGGCGATGGAGCGCGGCGCACCACTTGTCGAGGTGCTGCAAGCCCAGGCGAGCGACGCGCGTGACCTTGGCAAGCGCGAGTTGCTCGAGGTCGCGGGCCGCAACGAGCTCCGCATGATGGTGCCGCTCGTCATGTTGATCCTCCCCGTCACGGTGCTCTTCGCGCTGTATCCGTCGTTCTTCATCATCTCCACCTCCTTCTAACGCCACCCGACACGCTCCACCGCATCGAAAGGAACCCCGTGCAACTCCTCCTCTGGCTCCAGACCACCCTGATCTCCGTGAGCGCGCGAACCCGCGACGAAGAACGCGGCGACGTACCTGGCTGGATCCTCATCGCCATCATGAGCGCGGGGCTGGTCGTGCTGATCTGGGCCCTCGCTGGTCCGCTCCTGACCCAGGTATTCGAAGATGCGGTCAATCGCGTCACGAGTAACTTCTGACCGGGGCGCGGCACCGGCCGAGTGGTCGCTCGTCGCCGGGATACTGACGCTGCTCTTCCTCACCGTCTTGCAGTTGGCGTTCTTCATGCACGTGCGCACGACGATCATCGATGCGGCGGCCGAAGGTGCGCGGGTCGCGGGGCTGCGAGAGGGCTCGCCCGCGGCCGGGGCCGAGCGCACCGAATATCTCGTCACGAGCGCGCTTTCGGCGGCGTACGCGGAAGACATTGTCGTCTCGCAGACCGGCGGGCTCATTGAAGTGCGAGTCACCGCACCGCTGCCGTTCATCGGACTGCTCGGATTCCCGGACGGAATGGAGGTCGTCGCCCATGCACCGATGGAATGACCTCGTCCAGCGACTCGGCCAGCGGCTCGGCGACGAACGGGGCTCGGCAAGCCTCGAGTTTCTCGGCGTAGGTGTGTTACTGCTCGTGCCCGTCGCCTACGGCACCCTCACGCTTGGGCAGGCGGAACAGGCCATGCTCGGCAGCGAACTTGGCGCGAGGAACGCGGCGCGCGTCCTGGCGGCCGACGGCATCGACCAACTCAGCCTCGCGAATCACCACATTACGATCGCCCTTGAGAATCATGGGCTCGACCCGGAACTCGCGTCGGTCGACGTGCGCTGTGCGCCAACCCCGGACTGCACGGTGGCGGGCGAGACACTGACTGTCACCGTGCGCTACGAACTCGAATTGCCACTGATGTTCGGCACGAGTGACTTGCTCAGCATCCCCGTCGAGGCGAGCAGCACATTTCCGCAACAGCGATTCGCGACGGGGGAGTGATGCACCGAAACGTCGCCGAAGACCGCGGTTCGATCACACCGCTCGCGATCGTCTATGTTGTCGTGGCGCTCCTCGTCGCGCTCGTCATCGCGGCCGCTGGCAGCCTATATCTCGAACGTAAGCAGCTGCTCGAGCTCGCGGATGCGGCCGCGCTCGCCGCTGCGCAGTCCTACGACCTCGACTCCGTCCACCTCGACGTCGACGGCGTGCGGGTGCAACTGGATCCCGAGCAGGTCCGTGAGCGAGCGGCCGACTACGTTGCCCGCTATGGACCCGAGGATGCGCGGGTCACGCAAGTGCACGTGAGCGGCGACACGGTCGCGATCACGGTGACCGGTACCTGGTACGCGCCGATCGTCAACGACGTCGTGCCGGCGACCATCGAGGTGACGGTGACGGCGACCGCGGTATCCGAACTCCGGTAGCTCGCACGATCAATCTGGGATAGATGCCGAATCTGTATGACGGATCGCAAACCTGTCTGATAGCTTTGGGTGTGATCCGACAGGTCACCTCAAAGGTGAAGGAACCATGACATACACGCCCGACACCATCTCCTCGATCACCCTCTCGACGCTGCGACTGCCCCTCGCACGCCCGATTTCCGATGCGAAGGTTCTCACCGGCCGGCAGAAGCCGATGACCGAGGTCATCTTCCTTATCGCTGAAATCGAGACCGCGCAGGGCTTCAACGGCCACGGCTTCAGCTACTCGAAGCGCGCAGGCGGCCCCGCCCAGTACGCTCACGCGAAGGAAGTTGCCTCGACCGTCATCGGCGAAGACCCGAACGACATCGAGAAGCTCTATACCAAGCTGCTCTGGGCCGGCGCATCCGTTGGTCGTGCCGGCGTCGCGACACAGGCGCTCGCCGCGATCGACATCGCGCTCTATGACCTCAAGGCGCGGCGCGCAAACCTGCCCCTCGCAAAGCTGCTCGGCAGCCACCGCGACTCGGTGCGCACCTACAACACCTCCGGCGGCTTCCTGAGCTCGCCCATCGACGAGGTCGTCGAGAACGCGTCGAAGTCGCTCGAGGCCGGCATCGGCGGCATCAAGATCAAGGTTGGCCTGCCCGACCGCAAGGAGGACATGGAGCGCGTGCGTCGCGTGCGCGAGCACGTCGGCCCCAACGTGCCGATGATGGTCGACGCGAACCAGCAGTGGGACCGCGCAACGGCGATGCGCCTCGGCCGCCAGCTCGAGGAGTACAACCTCGTGTGGATCGAGGAGCCGCTTGACGCCTACGACTTCGAGGGCCACGCCGAGCTTGCTCGCGCCCTCGTCACGCCGATCGCCACCGGTGAGATGCTCGCCTCGGTCGGCGACCACAAGCAGCTCATCGCAGCGTGCGGCTGCGACACGCTGCAGCCCGATGCCCCGCGAGTCGGCGGCATCACCAACTTCCTGCGCATCCTCGCCCTTGCCGACGAGGCGGGCCTCGACATCGCACCGCACTTTGCGATGGAGATCCACGTGCACCTCGCCGCGTGCTACCCCCGCGAGACTTGGGTCGAGCACTTCGACTGGCTCGACCCGCTGTTCGAAGAGCGCCTCGAGACCCGTGACGGCCGCATGTTCGTGCCTGAGCGCCCGGGCCTCGGCATCACCTTCAGCGACCAGGCTCGCGCGTGGGTGACCGAGTCGGTCACGGTCACCGAGCGTGGTTAGCTAATCGCATGACGCGAGCCGAAGAGATTGCCGACGACCTCGCCGCAAGAATCGTTGCGGGCGAAATCGCGCCGGGGGAGCGGCTGCCGAGCGAGCAGCGCCTCACGGAGGCCTACGGCGCAAGCCGCACGGTGATTCGCGAGGCGGTTCACCGGCTGCAATCTCGGGGCCTCGTGCACACCAAGGTGGGGTCGGGGAGTTACGCCCTGGCCCCACCTGCGCCCCGGGCGGACGATGCCGACTGGCTCACCGCATCCGGGTCGGAGGAGCGTGCAGAACTGCACGAGTTCCGTATCGCCCTTGAGGCCGAATCGGCAGCCCTCGCCGCGCGACGGGCGTCAGCGCGGCAGCTCGCGGCGATCGCTCGAGCGCTCGAACGACTCGCCGACGCGAGCCGCCCCGCAGACACCGTCGAGGCCGACGTCGCCTTTCACCGGGCCGTTGCCGAAGCCGGGGCCAACCGCTTCCTGCTCGAAGCGACCGACCGGCTCGGGCCCCGCGCGATCGTGCTGCCCCCGGCTCGCCTGACGGATTCGGACCGTGCCGCCACCGCGGCGATGCTCGCCGAACACGGCGCGGTGCTCACCGCGATCGAGGCGCAGGATGCGGTGGGAGCGAACGCGGCCATGCGGGCACACTTACTTGCCTCGGTCGCGCGCCGCGAACACGACGCCTGACCCCGACCGCGCACGAGTAGGCTGGAGGGATCATGATCAATCTCGACTTTTCCGCCGAGATCGCTGATTTGCGGTCGACGTTTGCCTCGATCACCGAGGTGCTCAACCCGGAGGCGCTCGCCGCTCGGGCGCAAGAGCTTGAGGCCGTTGCCTCGGCCCCCGACCTGTGGGACGACGTCGAGAATGCGCAGCGGGTCACGAGCGACTTGTCGCACGCGCAGGCCGACCTCAAGCGCATCCAGAGCATTGAGGCGCGCCTCGACGACCTCGAAGTGCTTATCGAACTTGCCAACGAGGGCGACGACGAGGCGACCGCGGCCGAGGCCAAGCAGGAGCTCGAAGCGATCACGAAGGTGATCGGTGACCTCGAGGTGCAGACGCTGCTCGACGGTGAGTTCGACCCTCGCCCCGCCGTTATCACGATTCGCGCCGGGGCCGGCGGCGTCGACGCCGCGGACTTTGCCGAGATGCTGCTGCGCATGTACACGCGCTGGGCTGAGCAGCACGACTATCGGGTCAACGTGCTCGACACCTCGTACGCCGAGCAGGCCGGCGTGAAGTCGGCCACGTTTGAGGTTGACGAACCGTACGCCTTCGGCACCCTCTCGGTCGAGGCGGGCACGCACCGCCTCGTGCGGATGAGCCCGTTCAATTCGGCCGGCTCGCGCGAGACGAGCTTCGCCGCGGTCGAGGTCGTGCCGCTGATCGAGCAGGCGGACCACATCGACATTCCCGACAACGACATTCGCGTCGACGTGTTCCGGTCGTCGGGCCCCGGCGGCCAGTCGGTCAACACGACCGACTCGGCGGTGCGCATCACGCACCTGCCGACGGGCATCGTCGTGAGCTGCCAGAACGAGAAGTCGCAGATTCAGAACCGGGCCGCCGCGATGCGCGTGCTCCAGTCGCGCCTGCTGCTGCAGCGCCGCGAAGAGGAAGAAGCGAAGAAGAAGGAACTCGCGGGCAACATCACCGCGAGCTGGGGCGATCAGATGCGCTCGTACGTACTCGCCCCCTACAAGATGGTGAAGGACCTCCGCAGCGGTCACGAGTCGGGCAATCCCGATCGCGTGTTCGGCGGCGATCTCGATGAGTTCATCTCGTCGGGCATTCGCTGGCGCAAGACGACCCAGTCGGAATCCATGTAGCATCGGCGCGAACGGGGTTTCTCGAAGGAGCCAGCCGGCCACTGCAAAGGAGCATGACCGTGTCCCACGAAGTAGGCACACCGCAGCCACGCCAGAAGCGTGAGTTCTTCGGCTCGCGCAACATGTTCATCCTCGCGGCCATCGGCTCGGCCGTTGGGCTCGGCAACATCTGGCGGTTCCCGTACGTCGCCTACGAGAACGGTGGCGGCGCCTTCATCGTGCCGTACGTCATCGCGGTGGTCTGCGCGGGCATCCCGCTGCTCTTCTTTGACTACGTGATCGGGCACCGCTACGGCGGCTCAGCGCCGCTGTCGATGGCCCGCATCTCGCGCTGGCTCGAGACTATCGGCTGGTGGCAGGTGCTCATCTGCTTCATCATCGGGCTCTACTACGCGGTCATCGTGGCCTGGGCTGCGATGTTCATGATCTACTCGATCACCGGCGCGTGGGGCGACGACGCGAACGGCTTCTTCTTTAACGACTTCTTGCAGATGAGCGACACGGTCGCATTCACCGGCGAGTTCGTCGGCCACATCTTCTGGCCAGAGCTCATGGTGTGGGTCGTGACCTTCATCCTCATCTTCCTCGGGGTGAACAAGGGCATCGCCGGCGCCAACCTCATCTTCATGCCGCTGCTTGTGATCATGTTTGTGATCATGGTGGTGCAGGCCCTCTTCCTCCCGGGCGCGATGGACGGCCTCAACGCGTTGTTCACACCAGATTGGTCGGCGCTCGGGCGCGGCGAGGTGTGGGCCGCGGCTGTGGGCCAGATCTTCTTCTCGCTCTCGGTCGGCTTCGGCATCATGATTACCTACGCGTCCTACCTCAAGCGCAAGTCCGACCTCACCGGATCTGGCCTTGTCGTGGGCTTTTCGAACTCGGCGTTCGAGATCCTCGCGGGCATCGGCGTGTTTGCGGCGCTCGGCTTCATGGCTCAGGCTGCCGGCACCACAGTGGATGAGACGGCGACCTCGGGCATCGGCCTCGCATTCGTGGCGTTCCCAACGATTATTTCGCAGGCGCCACTTGGTGCACTCATCGGCGTGCTCTTCTTCGGCTCGCTCGTGTTTGCCGGGTTCACGTCGATGGTGTCGATCATCGAAGTCGTCGTCGCCGGCGTGCGCGATAAGCTCGGGCTCACCCGCCAGGTCGCCGCGCTCGTGGTCATCGTGCCGATGGCGATCATCTCGCTGCTGCTGTTCCCGACGACCGCCGGCCTGTACTTCCTCGACGTGTTCGACGCGTTCGTCAACCAGTACGGCATCCTCGCCGCCGCGTTGGTGGCGATCATCTGCGTTGGCTGGATCTGCGGCAAGTTGCCACTGTTCTCGCGCCACCTGTCCAAGCTCTCGAGCATCCCTGCCAACTGGGTCTGGATTCTCTTCGTGGGCGCGATCGTGCCGCTCGCGCTCGCCTACATGCTCTACACGCAGCTCACGAAGGACCTCTCGAGTGTCTACGGCGGGTACCCGCCCGAGTTCGTCGCGGTGTTCGGCTGGGGCATGGTGATCGCGCTCGTCGTGGTCGCGATTATTCTCGCGGCCCTGCCTTGGTCGAGACGCATCGACACGGGCTTTGACGAGGCGGCGGAAGATGCTGAGGTTGACGAGATTTACGAGGCGCGACTCGCCCGCGAAAGCGACGAGCGGACCGCAACGAACGGAACGGAGGCCACGTCATGAACGGCGATGCAATCGTCATGATGGTTGTCGCAATTGTCGTGATCTGGGGAGGGATGGTTGCTGCGTTCATCAACCTTCGCCGGCGCAGCACAGATGGTGATGACTAACCGCGCGTCGCGCGGCTAATCGCCGCGGCGCCCCGTAGCGTATGGGGCGTCATGATTAGATTCGATCACGTCTCCAAGGTCTACCGCGAGCAGCACGGCGCTGCGCTCGACGACGTGACCTTCGAGATTCTCCGAGGCGAATTCGTCTTCCTTGTCGGTCCGTCGGGCTCTGGCAAATCCACCGTGCTGCGGCACGTGCTCCTCGAGGAGCACCCCACAGACGGCCAGGTGCACGTACTCGGCCAGGATCTCAGCAAGATCTCCAACCGCAAGGTGCCCTTCTACCGCCGCAACGTTGGCATGGTTTTTCAGGACTTTCGCCTCCTCGTCAACAAGACGGTCTACGAGAACGTCGCGTACGCGCAGAAGGTGATCGGACGTTCGCGTGCCCACATCCGTCGCTCGGTGGCGGATGTGCTCGACACGGTTGGTCTCGCCGGCAAAGAAGATCGCTTCCCCCACGAGCTCTCCGGCGGTGAGCAGCAGCGCGTCGCGATTGCCCGCGCTGTGGTGAACAAGCCCGCGATCCTGCTCGCCGACGAGCCCACCGGTAACCTCGACCCGGCGACCTCGCGCGAGATCATGCGCGTGCTGCGGCGAATCAATAAGAACGGCACCGCCGTGCTGATGGCCACGCACGACGTGTCAGTCGTCGACGAGGAGCGCCAGCGGGTACTCGAACTCGCCGATGGTGAGCTCGTCCGCGATGAGGCGGGCGGCGTGTACACCCCCGAGATCGTCATTTACGAAGAGCCCGAGGCGCCCGAGGTGGCGACGAAGCGCAAGCCAACCATCGCCGAGTCGATGGCGGCGCGTGTCGCAGAACCAGACCAGCGCGCCCACCAGGCCGACTCCGATATCGACTCGCCCACCTCGCGCCTCACCGAGGACGACGATGGCGAAGAACTCGAGCACAATATCGACGGCACCGCGAGCAATGGGGGTGAGCGCTAATGTTCGGCTTCATCATGGGCGAGATGTGGCAGGGCCTGCGCCGCAACACCTCGATGGTCATCTCGGTGATCCTCGTCACGTTCGTCTCGCTGACCTTTGTCGGCGCCGCGATCCTGCTGCAATTCCAAATCCAGAGTATGAAAACGTACTGGTACGACCGGGCGCAGGTCGCAGTCGACTTCTGCACCGAGCAGTCACAGTCACCAAACTGCACCGGCGGCGTCGCGACGCAGGATCAGATCGATGCGGTCGAGACGGAACTCCAGGGCGACGCGCTGTCGCCATACGTGAACGAGTACTTCTTTGAGTCGCAGGACGACGCCTATGGGCGATTCGTCGAGCAGTTCAAGGACGACCCGCTCGTCTCGTTCGTGACGCCCGAGCAGCTCAACCAGGCGTTCTGGGTGAACATGGTCAACCCCGAGGACTCCGACATCGTCATCCAATCGATCACCGGCATGCCCGGCGTCGAATCGGTGACCGACCAGCGGCAGTTCCTCGACGGTATCTTCGCCGTGCTCAACGGCGCGAGCATCACCGCGTTCGCGGTCGCGCTCGTCATGCTCGTCGCGGCCGTCTTGCTCGTGGCCACGACCATCCGTCTCTCGGCCTTCTCGCGCCGACGCGAGCTGCGCATCATGCGCCTCGTTGGCGCCTCGAACGGCTTCATTCAAGCGCCGTTCATCCTCGAGGGTGTGTTTGCCGGCCTGGTCGGTTCGCTGTTCGCGGCAGCGGCCGTGCTCGGGGGCACGCACTTCTTCGTGCAGGGGTACCTCCAGCCCCGGATGCCGGGGATGCAGCTGGTCTCGATTTGGCCGGAGGCGGCGATCTCCGCCGGCGTTGTCGTCGCCATCGGCGTCCTCTTGGCGGGGCTCGCCTCGAGTATGTCGATTCGCCGCTACCTTCGCGTCTAGCGGACCGGTTGATCGCATCCGTGGCAAGGCCCTAGACTAAGACTTTGCCCGGAACAGCGACGAGCCGGCGGAGGAGGACGCGATGGCGAAGAAGCAAGACGATGGTCGTCAGGTCGTGGCGTCGAACCGCAAGGCGCGGCACGACTACAACATCGAAGACACCTACGAAGCAGGCATGGTGCTGACCGGCACCGAGGTTAAGGCCCTGCGGCAAGGCCGCGCGTCACTTGTCGACGGCTTCGCGCACGTCGAGAACGGCGAGATGTGGCTCGAGGCGGTCTTCATCCCCGAGTACTTCCAGGGCACGTGGAACAACCACGCGCCGCGCCGCAAGCGCAAGCTGCTGCTGCACCGCGACGAGATTCGCAAGATCTCCGGCAAGACCCGCGAGGGCGGCTACACGATCGTGCCGTTGCAGCTGTACTTTGTTGACGGCCGCGCGAAGGTTGAGATCGCGGTCGCCAAGGGGAAGCGCGAGTTCGACAAGCGGCAGGCGCTCCGTGAGCGACAGGACAGCCTTGAGGCGCGTCGCGCCATGCGATCCCGCGGCTACGTGGGCGAGGGCTAGGCCCGCGGCCGGCAGATCGCTCTCGACAATGGAGGAGGGTCCCGCACCGATTGGTGCGGGACCCTCCTCCATTGGGCTGGAGGTTCGATTAGCCGATAATCGCGCTCGCCGTCGAGTCGGCGTCGCTCTTCAGGCCATCGAGGTAGGTCGCGATCGAGGAACCGGTGCGGGTGAGCGAGGAACCGACGTTCGGCTCGATCGACTGCCATTCGGTGAGCACGGCGGTAGCCGCCGTGTCCTCGGCCGACTGCGCATCCTGGATCAGGCCATCGAGGTCGGGGTAGAGCGTCTGCCCAACCTCAACCGTGGGGGCCGTGTTGCGCAGGTGGTCGACGACCGCCTGGTTCGCGTCGGCGGCGTTCTGGTACTCCGTCGCCGCGACATCGCAGACCGACTGGAATGCGTCGAGGAAGCAGTTCTCGCTGTACTGCTTCGCGAGCCCGGCGTAGTAGTCGACGTAGGTCGACTCGTAGGCCGCCGCGAAGGTTTCGCGCGTGTCGTCGTTATAGAGGTCGGGGCAACCCGACGCGTTCGAGCACGGGAAGTAGATCGCGCCGTCGTTCGTCGTGATTTCGCCACCGTTCTCGATGACGTAGGCGTCCGGCATCGTCGTGTTGAGGTCGTCGCGGTAGTTCTGCTGCAGCTCCGCGTAGGCGGGCAGCGAGTCGCAGACTTGCTGCTGCGCCGCGAGGTAGGCGTCCGACTGTGTGAGGAAGGTCTCGGCCGCGTCTCGCGAGGAGGCAAGCGCGTCGGCATCGGCCTGCGCTTGCTGATATGCCTCGGATGCCTCGGCACCCTCATCGGCAGGAAGCTCCGGAACCGTGGTGTCGGCGAGGTGCTGGCGCGTGTCCTGGCCGCCCGCGATGTCGCCGCACGCCGAACTCAGCGAGTCGATGCCGTCGGTGGTGAGGTCAAAGAACGTCTGGCTCGAGGCCGACAGTACCGAGGAGATCTCGGGCGCGGTCACAGCCGCGAGGTTCTCGGCGTTCCAAGCGGCGTTGTAGTCCTTCAACTCCTGCTGGAACGTGGCGGCGAGGTCGTCGCCGCGCTGCACGTTCTGATTGTGGATGAACCACGGGATGCCGATCGCGGCGGCGGCGATGACGATGACGGCGACGATGGCGGTCACGATGAAGCCGGTGCGGCGGAACCACGGCTTCCTTTTCTTCGGCTCGGAGCGGGGCGGCTCATTGCTGCCTGGGCCGCCTGGGCTACCTGGGCCACCTGGGCCACCCGGCCCAGCCGTAGGAGCACCGTAGTCGGAGCTGGAACCGTTGCGTGAGTCACCGGGGAACGCGGCGGGCGGCGCCCCGAACGACTGGGTTGCGGGTGCCTCGGTCTGGAACGACGGCATGGTGTACGCCTGCGTTGGCTGTGAGTCAGGCGACGAGCTCGCGCCCTCGTTCAGGGCCTCGCGCTCGTACGGAGTTGTGGGGGCATCGTCCGCGACGTCGGCCGGGAATCCCGCGGTCGGGTATGCCTGGGTTGCGCGCTCGTCGTGCGCGGCTTCCTCGCGTGCGGCGTGGGCATCGCCATCCGCGCCGAGCGCCGCGGCGAACGAGCCGTCGCTCGCGTTCTCGTCTGCTTCGCTCGGCGAGGCGACGAACGAGGGCGACGCGGGTGCGTCGGCGGATGCGGTCGAGTCGCTCGAGCTCGCGCCGAACGCGGGTGGGGCGAAGGCAGACCAGCCGCCCGAAGACTCGGTCTGTGAAGTGTCGTTGCCCGCGGGGGCCTGGGGCTCGGCGCTCGGGCCGCTCGCCGCATCCGACTCGGGGGTGTCGAGCGGCGGCAGCGGGGGAAGGTCGGGCATCGCCGGGGTCGACGACGCGTCGTCGTTCGCACCCGCACCCGCCGTGGGGTTGTGCTCAGGCTCGTTCTCGGGCCTGTTGTCGTCATTGTTGCGGCCGAACGGGCCGGCGCTGCCATCGTTCCAACTCATAGACCTAACAATACGGAGTCGGTGGGCGAAATGACGCGGGGCGCAGCAGAAATCAGGCTTGGGTTGCACGCCGAAATGGAATATACTCGAACGTCCCGGTGTTTCATCGGGTACAACTCAATAGCGATGCACGAGCTTCGCAGTCTCGGGGGTGATCGGTTTCGACATCGTTGGGGAAACTGCGTGAAGCGGGTCGAGGACGCGGGGTTATCTCGTAAACGCCCCTCGCAAAACATAAGTGCCAATAACAAGCGCACTGACTTCGCCCTCGCTGCCTAAGTAGCGAGCTCGAGTCCGTCAGCCTAGGTTTGCGTTCGACCTAGATCCTGACGTCATTTTGAACGCTTGCTACGAAACTGTGTTGCAGGGTTTCGTGGGACTCTAACTGTGACTGGGTCCGTCGACCAAGGTGTTTGCCCCAATGGTCGGGACCAAGTAAAACGTTTGGCAAACTGCACCCGGAGAAGCCGCAGACTCGTCGCGATGGACGAGGGTTCAATTCCCTCCACCTCCACGATTGTCCCGAGCCGCATCGGTGTCACTGACACCGATGCGGCTCGGGACTTTTTCGATGGGTCGGGCGCCATACCGCTCGCCGAGCCTGGCGCTCGTCGATGCGCGCCTACACTGCGAGCATGCGCATCTTTGTTCTCAACGGCCCCAACCTCAACACGCTGGGCAGCCGCAACCCCGAGGTCTACGGTACCGAAACCCTCGCTGACGTCGAGTCGCGGTGCGCGCGCCGGGCAGCGGAGCACGGCGCGACGGTCGAGTGCTACCAGACGAATCACGAGGGCGAGCTCATCGAACTGATCCAACGCGCCCGTACTGACGCCGAGGGCATCGTGCTCAACGCCGGGGCCTACACGCACACGTCGGTGGCGATCCACGACGCGCTGGAGTACGCCGAGACGGCGACCGTCGAGGTGCACATCTCGAATGTGCACCGTCGCGAGCCCTTCCGGCACACCTCATATGTGTCGCCCCAGGCGGATGCGGTGATCGCGGGTGCGGGAACGCTCGGCTACGAGCTCGCCATCGAATACCTTGTTGAGCAGCACCAGAAACGCAGCAAGCCCTCGACCCGATCGAACGGGCTGCCGTTCGATCGAATCAAGGACTTGCGCGATATTACCTTTGAGGACAAGAACCCGTCGGCATAGCGCCTGGCGCGACTAGCCGAACAGTCGTTGCGACGCGAGCTGCGCGCCCGCGGTCAGCGACTCGAGCTTCGCCCACGCGATGTCGGGATGGATGCGGCCGCCGAAGCCACAATCGGTCGACGCGATGATGTTCTCGGCGCCAACGACCGACGCGAAGTTCTCAATGCGGTCGGCCACGAGTTCCGGGTGCTCGACTACGTTCGTCGAGTGCGAGACCACGCCGGGCACGATCTGCTTGCCGGCAGGGAGCTTCACGTCGCGCCACAGCTTCCACTCGTGCGCGTGGCGAACGTTGGCCGCCTCGAAGGAGTAGGTGCCCGCGTTGATCGTCAGCATCTGGTCGATGAGGTGGCGGAACTCGATGTCGGTCGTGTGCGGACCGTGCCACGAGCCCCAGCAGAGGTGGAAGCGAACGCGGTCCGCGGGCAGCCCCTCGAGCGCGTGGTTCAGGGCATCAACGCGAACCTGTGTGAAGGCAAGGTAGTCCTCGACCGTCGGCTCGGGCACGACCTGGTCCCAGCTCTCGGCGATCGACGGGTCGTCGATTTGCACGATGAATCCGGCGTCGACGATCGCCTTGTACTCCTCCTTCAGCGCCTCGGCGCTGGCCCACACGACGTCCTCGTCGGTCTCATAGAACGTGTTCTTGAGTCGGGCTGCCGAGCCGGGCGAGAGCGCGGCGACGAAACCGTCATTGGCGGCGCCAAGCTCGTCGAGTGCGGAGCGGAGGCCGGTGACGTCGGCCGCCACCGCGTCCTGGCCGATGTAGCGTAGTTCGGAGGTGATCGCCGGCGGCGTGGCCTTCGATCGCCCCGCGAGCACGCCGTTCTCAGGGTCGAGGTAGGCATCGTGGAACAGCGTGCGGTCACGACGGTGAGCGAAGTCGGCGAGGCGAACCTTGCCGGGCTCCGACGTGATGACCTCGCCGTTCTCGTCCCAGCGGTCGCCGGCCGTGCTCGGGGTGAGACCCGCGAGGCGCGTGAACGAGTAGTTCCACCACCCGCCGTAGTCGACCGACTGGGTCATGAGGTGGCCGTACTCGCCATCGTTGACGATGTCGATCCCAGTGTCGATCTGGCGCTGGACGACGGCAACGACCTCTTCGTGCAGAACACCGGTGAACTCGTCCCAGCTGAGGGCGCCTTCCTGGTGGCGCGCGTTGGTTTCGAGCAGGCGCTTGGTGCGGGGGAGCGAGCCAACGTGGCTCGTGCGGATCCGTTCGGTCGACACAGCTATCCTTCAGTCTTGGTTTGTTCACCGTATCGTCCGCCGCCTGAGCCGCCGGCCACGCTGTCAAACTCGGTCACATTCCACAACGCGCTTCGTTTGCTTCGCCGGATGTCCTAGGGCGTCGCCGCGGCGGCCTAGACTGCACAGGTGCAAGAAACCCGTACGACGCAGCAGAACCGCTGGCCCGCCTTCATCGTCTGCATCGCCGTCGCGATCGCGACGATCCTCGACCTCGCGAAGGTCAACGTCGCGATCGCGCCGATCGAGACAACGCTCGGCGCCTCGTCGTCCGAGGCGCAGCTGATCGTCGCCGGGTACATCCTTGCGTTCGGCATTTGCCTCGTGCCAGCGGGTCGCCTCGGCGACATCTGGAACCGCAAGGCGATGTTCGTCATCGGGCTGTCGGTCTACGTCACCGCGAGCCTCGCGTGCATGCTCGCGCCGTCGTCCGGCATCCTCGTGCTCTCGCGACTGCTGCAGGGTGTGGCCGCGGGCATCCTCATGCCGCAGGTGATTGGTCTCATCCAGAACCTATTTCAGGGCAAGGAGCGCGGGTCGGCGTTCGGTATTTTCGGCGCAGCGATCGGCCTCGGCACGGCATTCGGCCCGACTATCGGTGGCCTGTTCATCGGTGCGTTCGGCGACGAGTGGGGTTGGCGCTGGATCTTCGGCATGAACGTGCCGATCGGCCTCATCATCTTGCCGTTCGCGATCTGGCTGCTGCCGGGGCGCCAGCGTCACAACGCCAGCAACGACCTCGACCTCCCCGGCGTGTTCCTCATGGCCGGAACGGTATTGCTCATCATGCTGCCGTTCGTGCTGACGACCGGCACCTCGGCCGACAGCCCGGCACGATGGTGGATGCTGCTCGGCGCAGTCGTGTTTGCCGTCGCGTTCTACCTGTGGGAGCGCCGCTACGTGCGGGAGGGCAAGAGCCCGGTCATCGACTTCACCCTGTTCCAGCATCCCTCGTACCGGTACGGGGTCATTTTTACGTCGTTGTTCTTCGCGATCATGCCGCCGATGTTCTTCCTGATGACCCTGTTCAATCAGCAGGGCCTCGGCCATGAAGCGGTCATCGTCGGCATGATCACGATTCCCTATGCGATCATCTCGGCGATCGTCTCGGCCATCGCGGGCCGCTACACCTATCGTCACGCGGCCTCGATGGTGTTGATCGGCGCGTCGCTGTTCACGCTCGCATTGGTCGCGCTCGCGTTGCTCGGTGCCTTCGCCGACGGCGCCGCCATGCCCATCCTGATGGCGATCGTGCTCGCCTTCGCGGGGGTTGCGCCCGGCATAGTGATGCCCGCGAATCAACTGCGTACGGTGAAGGATGTGCCGCTCGAGTCGGCCGGCGTCGCCGGCTCGTTCATGCAGGTGGGCCAGCGACTCGGCAACGCAATGGGCATCGCGATCGGCACCTCGATCTACTTCGCCCTCTCGAACGAGGGCACCGAAACCGCGTTTCGCGCGGCGTTCGCGTGGGCCATGGTCTTCGTGATCGCCGTCGGCGTGGTCGCCGTGATCATCGCCGCCCTCGACTTCGCCGCTCAGCGACGTTCCGCGCGTACGGCGAGAGACCTCGGCTAGCTCCTGAACAGCGCGAGCGCCGCTTCGTGGAGCAGGCCATTCGTTGCAAGGGCCGTGCCGTGCCAGGGGCCTTCGGCGCCGTCGATGGCCGTGAACGTGCCGCCCGCCTCTTCGATAATCGGCACCAGCGCGGCCAGGTCGTAGGGCTGCAGGCCGACTTCACACGCGAGGTCGAACGCGCCCTCGGCCACGAGCATGTACGGCCAGAAGTCACCGATCGTGCGCGAGCGCCACGCGCGCTTGTTGAGCTCGAGAATCGGCTCGACTGAGGCCTCCTCCTGCCAGTACTTGAGTGATCCGTAGCTAATCTGTGCCTTATCGAACGACTCGACGCCCGAGACCTCGATGCGGCGGTCGGTCGCGGTGTTCGAGTCGGCGAGGTCATCGTCAAGGTAGGCGCCGAGCCCGGTAGCACCCCACCAGCGGCGGTTGAGCGCGGGGGCCGACACGACGCCGACTTCGGGGCGGCCATCGATGACAAGTGAGATCAGGGTGGCCCAGATTGGTACGCCGCGCATGAAGTTTGCGGTGCCGTCAATCGGGTCGATGATCCATTGCCGGCGAGAGGTGCCCTGCGTGCCGTATTCCTCGCCGAAGACTGAGTCGCTCGGGCGTTCCTGCTCGAGACGTTGGCGGATGGCCCGCTCGACGGCGCGGTCGCCATCGGTGACGTGGGTGCGGTCCTCCTTCACATACACGCCGAGGTCGCGTGCCGTGAAGTACCGCATCGAGATCTCGTCCGCGAGATCGGCGAGCTGCCGGGCAAGGCGAAGATCGGCGGTGATGGGATGCAGCAGTTCGAGGGCCATAGCTGGATTATCGCAGCACGCCCGCGAACTTAGCCCTCGGACGCGCTCATCGAGACAATGAGTCGGCGCAGCGAGGCCACGCGTGCCCGGCCGAGCGCATCAAGCTCGCCCCGTTCGGCCGCGGCATCGAGCTCGCAGTCGGGGGCATCCTCGAGATGCGTGCATCCGCGGGGGCACTCGGCGACGATCTCCGCGAGCTCTCCGAACGGTGCGAACACCGCGTTGGGGGAGACGTGCCCGAGCCCGAACGAGCGAACGCCGGGGGTATCGATGATCCAGCCGGAGGGGACGACGGGCAGGGCGAGCGACGACGAACTCGTGTGTCGGCCGCGCCCGGTGACTTCGTTAACGTGCCCAGTCGCGCGCTGGGCGTCGGGCGAAATGGCGTTGACGAGGGTCGATTTGCCGACGCCGGAGTGTCCGACCATGACGGTGACGCGGTCGGCGAGCGAAGCGAGGAACTCCTCGTGGGGTGGCTCGCCGAGCGCCGAGGTAAACACCGGCACATCGAGCGGCGCGACGAGTTCGCGCACCGCCTCGGGGTCGGCCAGGTCGGTCTTCGTGATCATGAGGAGCGGTGAGATACCGGCGTCGAAGGCGGCCACGAGGTAGCGGTCGATGAGCCGAGGACGGGGTTCAGGATTCGCGGCCGCGACCACGACGCAGAGTTGCTCGGCGTTCGCGACGATGATGCGTTCGACGGTGTCAGAGTCGTCGGCCGAGCGACGCAGTAGGGTGCGGCGGCCCTCGACCCGGATGATCCTCGCGAGCGAACCGTCGCCGCCGGTGACGTCGCCGACGAGCCAAACCGTATCGCCAACAACGACCGACTTCTTGCCGAGTTCGCGCGCAGTGGTCGCGACCACGCTGTGTGCTGCGCCTTCGGGTATCCCCGCGATCACGGGCGCGCCTTCGCCGACGAGGCAGGTATAGCGCCCCCGGTTCACTGTCGTGACGAAACCGGGCACCGCATCCTCGTGGCTGGGGCGCTGCTTGGTGCGGGGCCGCGAGCCCCGGCGTGGGGCGCGCACACGAACGCGGTCCTCATCGAAATCGCCGTACGCGTCGAATGCGTCGGTGCGGTCCCACCCCACGATTAGAGTTCCAGCAGCGAATCGAGCGAAATCGGAGACTCAGCGTCGTCCTGCTCGCCGAGCAGGGTGCGCCACATGCCCGGAAAGTCGGGCAACGTCTTCGTGGTGCACTCGACGTCGTCGAGCTGCACCTCGTCGACCGCGAGTCCGATCAGCGCACCGGTCGTGGCCATGCGGTGGTCGGCGTAGCACTGCCAGAGCGCACCGTGCAGCGGGGCCGGCCGAATAATGAGGCCGTCCTCGGTCTCCTCGACGTCGGCGCCGACGCGGTTCAGCTCGGTTGCCAGGGCAGCGAGGCGATCGGTCTCGTGCCCGCGGAGGTGACCCACGCCGCGAATATTGCTCTCGCCTTCGCAAAGCGCGAGCAGGCCCGCGATGTTCGGGGCGAGCTCACCGCCGACCGACAGGTCGAGGTCGACGCCGGCGGGGCGGGTGCCGGCGACGATGCCGCGCTCGACGGTGCATGTGAGCACACCGTGCTCGAGCGTGATCTCGGCGCCGAAGCGCGGCAGCAGCTCGCGCAAGAGGTCGCCGACCTGCGTGGTTGACGCGGGCCAGTTGGGGATGCGCACTGTGCCGCCCGCAATGATGGTCGCGATGAGGAAGGGCGCGGCGTTCGAGAGGTCGGGCTCGACCGTAATCTCGCCGCCGGCGATGTCGCCCGGCTCGACGCGCCACGTACGCGAGTCGATCGCCTCGGCGCTGATCCCGCGACGCGTCAGGACATCGAGCGTCATGTTGATATGGGGCAACGACGGCAGCGATTGACCGGTGTGCGTCAGCGTGAGCCCCTGCTCGAAGCGGGGCGCCACGAGCAGCAGGCCAGAGACGAACTGGCTCGATGCGCTGGCATCGATGTCGAGCACGCCGCCGGGGATGCGTCCGGTGCCCTGCACCGAGAACGGGAGGCGCTCGCCGGTGTCGCCGCTCACCTTGACCCCGAGGCCGCGAAGCGCCGCGAGCGTGGGGGCCATCGGGCGTCGGCGCGCGCCCTCGTCACCGTCGAACGTGACTGGGCCCAGCGCGAGGCCGGCGAGTGGCGGGACGAAGCGCATGACCGTGCCCGCGAGACCGCAGTCGATCGAGACACCGCCGGAGAGCTCTTCCGTCGGCGTGATGACGAGATCGTCGGAAGCGTTGTGTGAGCTGGCTACCCGCTCGATGCCCGTGCCGAGCTCCTCGAGGGCCTGTGCCATGAGGATCGTGTCGCGCGCGTGCAACGGAGCGTGCAGCGTGGTCGGCTCGTGGGCGATCGCCGAGAGCACGAGCTCGCGGTTGGTCAGTGACTTCGAACCGGGTACCTCGATATCGGCATCGAGCGGCACCTCGGCCATCGGGGCCCGCCAATAGCCGGGCTCGCCGGAAGTCGCCTCGTGCACGCCGTCACCGTACAAATCGAACTCATCGCCGGAATATCTGAAGATCTCCATCGGTTACACACACTATCGCGCAACCGCGCGCGAGGGATGAAGCATTGCATCGGCAGACCGGGAATGGAGGACGATGAGCGCCGTGTTAACAAGGGTTCTCACCGTAGACTCGTCTGCGATGAATTCCAGTGATGATGCACCGCGGCGTGCCAGCGACCACGCCGACGACTCGACGAGCCTCGCAACGCTCTTTGAGGAACAGGCGATTCCGCTGCTCGATCAGCTTTACGGCCATGCGATGCGCATGACGCGCAACCCAGCCGACGCCCAAGACCTCGTGCAGGAGACCTTCACGAAGGCGTTTCAGTCGTTCAAGTCGTTCAAGCAGGGCACCAACCTCCGGGCGTGGCTGTACCGCATCCAGACGAATCTCTACATCAACAACTATCGCAAGCAGCAGCGCACGCCCTACCAGAACCCACTCGAGGAGCTTGAGGACTGGCAGCTTGGCGGTGCCGAGTCGTACACGTCGACGACCACCTCACGGTCAGCTGAGGCGGAGGCGGTCGACAACCTTCCATCCGATGCCGTGAAGGATGCGCTGGCCGAGATTCCCGAGGAGTTCCGGGTCGCGGTGCTGCTCGCTGATGTGCAGGGCTTCTCCTATAAGGAAATCGCCGAAATCATGGACACCCCCACTGGCACGGTCATGAGTCGATTGCACCGAGGGCGCAAGCTGCTCCGGGATCGACTCCGCGACTACGCCGGGGAATACGGAATTGGAAGGGAGCAGGAATCATGACCGACTGTGGCTGCGATAAAGCACGTCTGGAACTCGAGGAGTACCTGCGTCAGGAAATATGCACCACGGATCGTGAGGCCATCAAGGAGCACCTTGCGACGTGCGAAGACTGCTCGGGCGAGGCCCACGTCAACCAGGTGATCACGCAGGTTGTTCGTCGCTCGTGCAATGAAGAAGTCGCGCCCGAGGAACTGCGCGCCCGGGTCCTCAGCTCGCTGCGCGGTGGCGCACCTGCATAGACGCCGTCTTCGGCACCCGAGGCCGAGACACAGCCGACCCCGCAGCACGCTACGGGGTCGGCTTTCGTTTCCGCCGCGACCGGTTCAACGTCCCCGGCATGCTGTTCTGCGGCGCGGTCGGCACCGCGATGTTCGGCGCGCTTCGACATCGAGGCGCTGCTCATCGTTGTAGCGATCACGCAGCGCGCCAGGGGACGAAACGAGCGAAGCAGCCGCGTCAGGACTGTCGGTAATCTGATGACCGCAAAGGTGACGGATGCCTGCGAGCGGGCACGCCAGTTCAATATCGGTACGTTCGTTCAGGCGACGGGGCAGTTCGTAGCTAACGAAGGTATGCCGTGTTGGGCGAATGGGGGGTCATAGGCGCCACGTGCCGGCGGGCACCCACCTCGAGATTCGCTATTTCTCGGGGCGAGGCCGATCGCCCGCGTGGCTGCGAACCAGCACGAACAAGAAGTTCGTCAAGGGCTACTGACAGCGCCCCTCGTCAACAACACGGCCGGCCCGCAGCTGTTGCTCCGGGCCGGCCGTTTGCGTGTTGGCGTTAGTGGCCGAGGGCTCTGTTGATGAGCGCCTGCTGCTGTTCCTGGTGCGCCTTCATGGTGCCGACCGATGGGGCGGATGCCTCGGGTCGCGTCACGGCGGCGAGCGGACGGTCGAGCTTCGGCGCGAGGCCCGACAGCAGGAAGCTCCAGGCACCCTGGTTCTCGGGCTCTTCCTGTGCCCAGACGAGCTCGGCGTTCGGGTACTGCGCGAGGGTTTGCTTGAGCTCGTCGAGGGGCAGCGGGAAGTACTGCTCGAGGCGCACGAGGGCGACCGACTGGTCGCCCGACTTCTCGAGTTGCTGCTGGAGGTCGTAGTGGAGCTTGCCGGAGTGGATCACGACGCGCTTCACCGCGGCCTTGTCAGCCACGCGGGTGTCGTCGAGGACCGTCTGGAACTTGCCCGACGTGAAGCCCTCGACCGGCGAGGTCGCGCCGCGAAGACGCAGCATCGACTTCGGTGTGAAGACCACCAGCGGTTTGCGCGGTCGGGCGTAGGCCTGGCGGCGCAGCAGGTGGAAGTAGTTCGCCGGCGTCGACGGCTGCGAGACCGTCATGTTGTCCTGGGCCGCGAGCTGCAGGAAACGCTCGATGCGGGCCGAGGAGTGGTCGGGGCCCTGACCCTCGTAGCCGTGGGGGAGCAGCAGCACGACGCTCGAGCGTTGGGCCCACTTCTGCTCACCCGACGAAATGAACTCGTCGATCACGACCTGCGCACCGTTGACGAAGTCACCGAACTGGGCTTCCCACAGCACGAGCGCGTCGGGGCGCTCCACCGAATAGCCGTACTCGAAGCCGAGCGCGGCGTACTCCGACAGCAGCGAGTCGTAGACCGTGAACTTCGCCTGCGACTCCGACAGGTTTTGGAGGGGAATCCAGTTCTGGTCAGTCTTGCGGTCGTGGAGTAGCGCATGGCGCTGGGTGAAGGTGCCGCGGCGCGAGTCCTGACCGGACAGGCGCACCGAGGTGCCCTCCATGACGAGGGAGCCGAGGGCGAGCAGCTCGCCGTAGGCCCAGTCGATGTCGCCCTCTCGCGACATCTTCGCGCGCTTGTCGAGCACACGCTGCAACTTTGGGTGCACCGTGAAGCCCTCGGGCGGGGTGCTGAACGCCTCGCCGATGGTCGTCACGACCTCGTTCGCGACCGCGGTCGATTCGGGTTCCGACGGGCTCTGCTCTTCGTTCGCACCGACCGTCGACAGCTCCTGCGCCGAGATCGAGGCGGTGTGGGCCTCGTGCGTCTCGGCGAAGGCGCGCTCGAGCTCTGAGTGGAAGTCCGACTGTGCCTTCTCGTACTCCTCCTCGGAGAGGTCACCGCGACCGACGAGGTTCGCCGCGTAGAGCTTGCGGACCGAGCGCTTGTTCTCGATCAGGTCGTACATGAGCGGCTGCGTCATCGACGGGTCGTCTCCCTCGTTGTGGCCGCGTCGGCGATACGAGATGAGGTCGATGACGACGTCGCGGTTGAAGCGCTGGCGGTAACGGAACGCGAGCGACGCGACGTGGGCGACAGCCTCGGGGTCGTCGCCGTTCACGTGGAACACCGGTGCCTGAATCGACTTCGCCACGTCCGACGAGTACATCGACGATCGGGCGTCCTGCGGCGACGTGGTGAACCCGACCTGGTTGTTGATGACCACGTGGATCGTGCCGCCCGTGCGGTAGCCGCGCAGCTGCGACATCTGCATGGTCTCGTAGACGATGCCCTGGCCCGCCATCGCGGCGTCGCCGTGCACGAGCACAGGGAGGACGCTGTAGGTCTGTGCGTCGTTGCGGTCTTGCTTGGCGCGCACGATGCCCTCGAGCACGCCGTCGACGGCCTCGAGGTGCGACGGGTTCGCCGCGAGGTAGATCGGAATCTCGCCGCCCTTGGGCGAGGTGTACGTGCCCTCGATGCCGAGGTGGTACTTCACGTCGCCCGAGCCGGTCACGAGACCGGCCTTGGCGCCCTCGAACTCGCGGAACATCTGGTTGTAGGTCTTGCCCGCGATGTTCGTGAGCATGTTGAGGCGGCCGCGGTGGGCCATGCCCATGACAATCTGCTCGATGCCGTCGTCAACCGCATCCTGACCGATCTGGTCGATCAGCGCGATGACCGACTCAGAGCCCTCAAGCGAGAAGCGCTTCTGTCCCACGTACTTGGTCTGGAGGAAGGTCTCGAAAGCCTCCGCCTGGTTGAGCTTCGTGAGGATGCGCAGTTGCTCGTCGTGCGTGGGCGCGACGTACGGGTGCTCGAGCTCTTCCTGGAACCAGGTGCGCTGGTCGGGGTCCTGGATGTGCATGTACTCGATGCCGATGGTGCGGCAGTACGTGTCGCGCAGAATGCCGAGGATGTCGCGCAGCTTCATGGTGCGCTTCGTGCCGAAGCCCGCCGTGACGAAGTGGCGCTCCAAGTCCCAGAACGTGAGGCCGTGCGACTCGATCTCGAGGTCGGCGTGCGTGCGCTGCACGTAGGTGAGCGGGTCGATGTCGGCCATCATGTGGCCGCGCACGCGGAACATGTTGATGACCTGCTGCACGCGGGCGGTCTTGTTTACCGCCGACGCAACATCGACGTGGACGTCCTTCGACCAGGTGATTGGCTTGTAGGGGATGCGCAGCGCCGCAAAGATCTCTTCGTAGAAGTTGTCGTTGCCCGTGAGCAGCTCCGAGACGATCTTGAGGAACTCGCCCGAGCCGGCACCCTGAATCACGCGATGGTCGTAGGTCGATGACACCGTGAGGCGCTTCGAGATCGCGAGGTTGTCGATCGTCTCCTGCGCCATGCCCTGGAAGGCCGCGGGGTAGTCGAGCGCACCAGCACCGATGATGGCGCCCTGGCCGCGGGTGAGCCGCGGCGCCGACTGCACGGTGCCGATGCCGCCCGGGTTGGTGAGCGAGATCGTCGCGCCCGCGTGGTCGGCAGCGGTGAGCTTGCCGGTGCGGCCCTTCTTGATGAGCTCCTCATAGGCCTCGAGGAACTCGCGGAAGTTCATCTCTTCGGCGGCCTTGATGCTCGGCACGACGAGGCCGCGCGAGCCGTCCTTGTTCTGCACATCGATCGCGATGCCGAGGTTGACGTGGGCTGGCTGAACGACCGAAGGTTTGCCGTCAACGATGTCGTAGTAGACGTTCTGGCTCGGGAACTTGTCGAGCGCGCGCACGAGCGCGTAGCCGAGCAAGTGTGTGAACGAGATCTTGCCACCGCGCGTGCGGCGCAGGTGGTTGTTGATGACGATACGGTTGTCGATCATGAGCTTCGCGGGGATCTCGCGGTAGCTCGTCGCGGTCGGGATCGACAGCGAGTCGTCCATGTTCTTCGCGATGGCCTTTGCCATGCCCTTGAGCGCGGTGGTCTCGGCCTGGCGCTCGGCGGCGGGCGCGGCATCCTTCTTCTCGGTCTTGGCGGGAGCCTCGGCGGGAATCGGTGCGGCGGTCGCCGGGCGGGCCGTCGTGCGGCTCTGCTTGCTGGCGGCGGGCTGCGCGGTCGGCGCGGCAGCAGGCTGGGCGGGCGCGGTCGGCTTTGACGCGCTCACGGGTGCCGAGGCTGACTGCGAAGCGGCGTAGCGCTCGAGGGTCGGCCACCAGGCCTCATCGACGCTGCTCCGATCCTCTTTGAATTTCGCGTACATCTCTTCTACGAGCCAGTCATTGGCTCCGAAGTCAGGCACTGAGCTGGTGGATTCCGGACCGGTGGTCGTCGACACGCGAAAATCGCCGCCTTCTACTCAAATTGACGTTCTTGACGCCACCAAGAAGAGGCAGCGTCCGGTCGTCAAGCCTAACGACTTTTCCTTGCAGACACCTACATCAGTCCCCAGGCACAGTTGTGGGAAAGATTAGGCTTGCTGATATGCAGTTCTACGGCCAAGTGCCTCAGCATGACCTCACCTATTCCGACGTCTTCCTCGTGCCGTCGCGTTCCGACGTTGGCTCGCGCCTCAACGTCGATCTCTCGACGCCGGACGAGACCGGCATGCGCATCCCCCTGGTTGCCAGCAACATGAACGCGGTGTCGGGTGAGCGTATGGCCGCGGCCCTCGCGCGTCGCGGCGGCCTCGCAGTGCTGCCGCAGGACCTCGACGACGAGGCAGCGCTTGAGCAGCTCGCCTGGGTGAAGGGGCAGGACCCCTTGGTTACCAGCCCGTTCCGCTTCTTCGGTGAGACCACCGTTGCGGAGGTGCTCACGCACGTGCCGGCCGTCGCGGGCCAGGCGATCGCCGTCGAACGCGACGCCGAGATCAGCATGCTGCTGCAGGCGAGCGACCTCGAGCACATCCCCGCCGATGCCACCCTCGACAACCTCACGCACCTCGCCGCTCCGGAACTTTCGGTATCGCAGGATGCCCGATCTGCATTCAATGAGCTCGAAGCGCTGCCGGGCAAGTTCGCGGCCGTGCGTCGTGACGGCGAACTGATCGGTTCGCTCTCGCAAGCCGACGCGCTGCGCTCGAGCATCTATCCGGCCGCGGTGGATGCGCTGGGTCGCCTCCGCGTCGCCGCCGCCGTCGGCATCAATGGCGACGTCGTCGCTCGCGCGCGCCGTCTCGTCGAGGCTGGCGCCGATGTGCTCGTGCTCGACACGGCGCATGGACACCAGGAATCGATGCTCCGCGCGATCGAGGGAGTGCGCGGCGCCGAACTCGGCGTGCCGATCGTCGCGGGCAATGTCGTCTCGGCCGCAGGCACGCGTGACCTGGTCAACGCCGGCGCCAACATCATCAAGGTCGGCGTCGGCCCCGGCGCGATGTGCACGACGCGCATGATGACGGCCGTGGGGCGACCCCAGTTCTCGGCGGTGCTCGAGAGCGCGGAGGAAGCGGCGAAGTATGGCGCGACGGTGTGGGCCGACGGCGGCGTGCGCTACCCGCGCGATGTCGCGCTGGCCCTCGCGGCCGGCGCGGGCGCGGTCATGGTCGGTTCGTGGTTTGCAGGCACCGTCGAGGCGCCCGGCACGGTGCTCACGGATGCCCAGGGACGCCGCTACAAGGAGTCGTTTGGTATGGCGTCGTCACGCGCCGTCGCGGGCAGGTTTAGCAAGCTCGACCCGTACGAGCGCGCGCGCAAGTTGCTCTTCGCGGAGGGCATCTCAAACTCGACCATTCTCATCGACCCGGAGCGACCGAGCGTCGACGACCTTGTCGACATGATCACGACCGGCCTGCGCTCAAGCTTCACCTACGCGGGCGCGCGCTCGATTCGAGAGTTCCACGAGCGCGCCAAGGTCGGTCTGCAGTCGGCCGCCGGCTACGAGGAGGGCAAGCCGCTGCCGGTCTCGTGGTAGGCGTCGCTGGTAGAGTTCCGCGCAACTATGGACTGGTTACTCCTCGCCGTCGGCATCCTTCTCTGCTTCGGCACCGGGGTGTTTGTCGCGACCGAGTTCACTCTCGTGAATCTCGACCGCAACGACCTCGAGCTGCGCCAGCAGCGCGGTGAAAAGCGGCTCGGTCCGATCATCTCGGCGCTGAAGCACACCTCGACGCACCTCTCGAGCGCGCAGTTGGGCATCACGCTGACGACGCTGCTCACCGGCTACACGATGGAGCCGGCCATCACGAACCTGCTCGGAGACTTCTTTGTTGCCCTCGGGCTGCCCGCGGATTGGGTGTCGGCCGTCGGCACGATCGTGGCGATGATCATCGCGACGGTGCTCTCCATGGTCATCGGTGAGCTCATCCCCAAGAACTTTGCGCTCTCGTTGCCGCTGCAGCTGGCGAAGATCGTGGTGCCCATTCAGAACGTTTTCACGGCGGTGTTTCGCCCGGCCGTCCGCGTGCTCAACGGCTCCGCAAACGGCGTAATCCGCTCGATGGGCGTCGAACCCCAAGAGGAGCTCTCGGGCGCGCGGTCGGCCGAGGAACTCTCGAGTCTCGTGCGCCGCAGCGCGCTCGTCGGGGTACTCGAGGCCGACAAGGCGGTGCTCCTCAACCGCACGTTGCGCTTCAGCGAGCTTTCGGCCGAGGACGTCATGACGCCCCGCTCGCGCGTGCAGTCGATTCAGGCCGACGCCTCCGTCGCTCAGCTCATCCAGCTCGCGCACACCACTGGTTTTTCGAGGTTCCCGGTGGTCGAAGACGATGTCGATGACATCACCGGCATCGCGCACCTCAAGCACGCGGTCGCCGTGCCGCGCGAGCGACGTCCCAGCGTGCCGGTCGGCGCGATTAAGAACGATGCCGTGTTCGTGCCCGAGACGCTGTCGGTGGATGCGGTGCTTGGCCAGGTGCGCCGCGAGGGCTTCCAGATGGTCATTGTCCTCGACGAGTACGGCGGTACGGCCGGCATCGTGACCCTCGAAGACCTCGTCGAGGAGATCGTGGGCGACCTCGTCGACGAGCACGACCACGCGGCGGTCGAGATCATCCGGCGCCGCGACCGCATCAGTATCGACGGCCTCTTGCGCCCCGACGAGCTGCGAGAGCGACTCAACGTGCACCTCGACGAGGACGGGCCCTTTGAAACCCTGGGCGGCTATGTCATGCGCGAACTTGGTCGCGTGCCGGTGGTCGGTGATGCTGTGGAGCATCCAGAGGGACGATTCGAGGTCGAGGCGATGGACGGTCGTCGCGCCGCCCGCCTCGCGTTTGTTCCCGGCGAGCGTTACGTGAGCCGCGAGGAGCACCTTCGACGCGAACGCGGTGACGAGGGGCAGGGGAGCCACCGATGAGCGATCTTATGGGCATCGTCTGGCTTGTCGTGCTGCTGCTGTTCAACGCATTTTTCGTGGCAGCGGAGTTCGCCGTCATCTCGGCGCGACGCTCGCAAATCGAACCTCGGGCCGATCGCGGCTCGAAGTCGGCGCGCACCGCGCTGTTCGCGATGGAGCACGCGACGCTCATGCTCGCGACCACGCAGCTTGGCATCACGATCTGCTCGCTGCTGATTCTCAACGTCTCCGAGCCCGCGCTGCACCACCTGCTTGAGGGGCCGCTCGCGTGGCTGGGGCTCAGCACCGAGTGGGTCACCATCGTCGCGTTCGTCATCGTGCTCCTGCTCGTGACCTACCTGCACGTCGTGTTTGGCGAGATGGTGCCGAAGAACCTCGCATTCTCGGTGCCGGATCGCGCGGTGCTGTTGCTGGCGCCTCCGCTCGTGTTTCTTTCGAAGGTGTTCCGGCCGGTCATCTGGCTGCTCAACGAGCTCGCGAACCTCTCGCTCCGTGCGGTGGGCGTGAAACCGAAGAACGAGGCGACCAGCGCATTCACGTTCGACGAGGTCGCTGGCATCGTCGAGCAGTCCACCCGCGAGGGCATTCTCGCGGACGACGCCGGCACCCTCGCGAACACTTTCGAGTTCACCTCGAAGCGCGTCGGCGAGGTAGCCGTGCCCGTCGGGGCCATTCGAGCGCTCGCCACCGACTGCACCCCGCACGACCTCCAGCGGGCTGTCGCCGAGTACGGCTTCTCGCGATACGTCATCGCTGACGCGAGCGGTCCGGTCGGCTACGTCCACATCAAGGACGTGCTCGATGTGCCCGATGACGCGTTCGACTCGCCGCTGCCGTCCACGAGCATTCGTTCACTGACTTCGCTCTACGAGGGCACCGAGCTCGAGGATGCGCTGGCCTCGCTGCGCCGCACCAGCCGCCACCTCGCGCGGGTCGTGAGCAAGACCGGCGACACCATCGGCGTGCTCTTCCTCGAGGACGTCATCGAGGTGCTCGTCGGCGAGGTCCACGACGCGACGGCACGGCGCTAGCGTCATTGCCGGTAGATTGGCTGGGATGATTGCGTCAGATGATGAGCAGCGGTTTCAGGCGGTGCTGGCCGCCGATGTGCGATCGACCCTCGAACTGCCCGGCGAAGAGGACGATAAGTATCGTCGCGGCGTCGTGCAGTTGGCGACGGGCTCGCTGACGTATCCGGGCGCGGCCGTGCTGAGCGCGCAGGCGTCTTGCCGCGCCGGCGCGGGCATGGTTCGTTACGCCGGCCCCGAGCGCGTCGCCGCGGCGGTGCTCGCCGTGCGGCCCGAGGTGGTGCACGGTCACGGCCAGTACCAGTGCCTCGTGATCGGCTCCGGGATCCCGGATGCCCGCGAGGACGACCGCGGCGGGCTGCTCGCCGAGGCGCTCGAGCGCGGTGTCCCGGCGATCGTTGACGCTGGGGCACTCTCGCTCGTCGAACCCGGCATGAAGGGCGTCGTCGTGACCCCGCACGCTCGCGAGCTCGCCGGACTGATGCGCCGGCTCGGTCTGGCCGACTGGTCGGCCGAAGACGTGGCGCGCTCCGAGGGAGAAGCGGCCATCGAGGCATCGGAACTGCTCGGCTGCACCGTGCTGCTCAAGGGCCGCGTCACCTATGTCGTCGAGGGGGCGGACCGCCGCAAGCTGCGTGCACCGAACTCATGGCTCGCGACAGCGGGCACCGGCGACGTGCTCGCCGGCATCATCGGCACGATTGTTGCCGGGCAGGCCGGCCGCGGCGCCCCGCTGTGCCTCGCGACCACCGTCGCAGCGGGAGCCTGGTTGCACGCCCGCGCTGGCTGGCTCGCGTCGCAGCGCAACGCGGGCATCGAGGTGGCACCGACGACGGTGCACGCGCCCCTGAGCATGCTCGACCACGGACCGCACGGGGGGCCGATCCTCGCGTCCGATGTCGCAACGGCGTTGCCCGGCGTGATCGCGGCCGTGCTCGCGAAATGACGACGAGAATCTTTGCCCCGGGCCGACCCCGCCGGTGGACGCTCGAGAACGAACTTTGGACCCTCTGGCTCCTCTTCATCGGCGTGCACGCCTTCTACGGCTGGGTCGCGTCTTGGCACCCTTCGGTGCCGTTTAACGATGTCACTGGCGTGTACCGCGGCTGGGTTGAGTCGGGTTTTGCCACCGGTTCATTCCCCGGTGTCCAGGAGGCGTTCGTTTACCCGGTCGGCGCGCTCGGTCCGATGCTCCTGACGAACCTGATCGGTCCAGGCGAGGCGTATGGCCTCGCGTGGATGATCATCGTCATCGTGCTCGACTGCATCGCGTTGTGGTGGCTCACGATGCGTCAGAACAGCAACGCCTCGGCCGGACTCCGGCGCGCGGCGGCGTGGTGGTGGCTCGCCTTCCTTGTGCTGCTCGGGCCCATCGCGCTCGGGCGCATCGACACCCTGACGGTGCCGATCGTGCTCATCGCGCTGCTTGAGATCCGCTCGCGCGTGCGCACCTCGGGCTTCTGGCTCACTATCGGGGCCTGGTTCAAGGTCTGGCCGGCCGCCGCGTTCGCCGGCGCATTCGCCATCATCGAGCGCCGCTGGAAGCTCGTGCAGGGCGCGCTCATCGCGTGCGCAGTGGTGCTGCTGCCGGTCATGGTGTTCAACGGTACCGACGGGCTGCGCAACGCCTTCAGCTTCGTCACCGGGCAGACCGGCCGTGGCCTGCAGCTCGAGTCCGCGGCCGCGAGCGTCTTCCTCGTGCTCAAGTCGCTTGGCAACAGCGACTACGAGGTGCGATTCGACTACGACATTCTGACGCAGCAGATCTCGGGCCCGGGCGTCGATCTCGTCGGTGACGTGCTCACGCCCCTCATGTTCGTGATGGTGCTGCTCCTGCTCGCCCTTGGGTTCTGGTGGCACCGCAAGGGCGCCGGCATTGCCCGCGTGTTCCCAGCGCTGCTGCTCGCGCTCGTCACCTCGTTCATCGTGTTCAACAAGGTCGGATCGCCGCAGTTCATGACCTGGCTCGCGCCGATCATCGTGCTCGGGCTGGTCTGGGATGGCCGCAGATTCGCGCCGCTCGCGTGGATCTCGCTCGTCATCGCGGGGCTCACCCAGTACATCTACCCGTGGTTCTACTGGACCGTCGTTGGTGCTGCACCGATCGGTGCGTTCGCGCTGTTCGTGCGCAACGCCCTGCTCGTCGTGCTACTCGTGTCCGCGGTCTTGTACATGCGACCGCTCAAGGCGGCGAGGGCCGTGGTTGCCGCGGACGCCGAACCGGCCGCGACCACGGACGACGAGGACGCGAGCTCCGAAGAGGGCACCCTCGCTAACTAGGCCGTTGCCGCCGCGTGCGGCGGCAACGGCTCGTCCGCGAGGAACGCGCGCACGGCGCCGCCGACCTCGCGAATCTCGAGGAGAAAGCCGTCGTGGCCGAACGGTGAGTGCACCGTGAACGCGACATCGCCGGTAACCGAGGTCGGGATTCCGGCGGCGATGCGGTGCTGGGTATCGATGCGAAAGAGCGTGTCCGAGTCGACGCCGATGACGAGGGTGCGGGCGCGCACCTGCTCGAGCGCCGCATCCACCCCGCCTCGGCCGCGACCGACGTCGTGCGTACTCATCGCGTTGGCGAGCACGATGTACGTGTTCGCGTCGAAGCGACGCGTGAATCGGTTGCCGTGGAAGTCGAGGTACGACTCAACCGAGTAGCGACCGTGGCCGCCCGCGGGTGAGACCGAGGACTGCCAGGCACGACCGAAGCGGTCCTCGAGTTCACTGTCGCTGCGGTAATTGAGCATGGCCATGCGTCGAGCCAGGGCGAGGCCGCGATATGGGCCCTCACCCGCGCCGGCGTCGTAGTAGTTGCCGTCGCGCCAGGCCGGGTCGAGCCGGATCGCGTCGCCCTGCAGGGTATTCTGCGCGATGTTCATCGCGTCGATCGCCGCGGGCGCGCAGAGCACGACGAGGTTCTCGAGGCGATCCGGGTACATGATCGCCCACTCGAGGGCCTGCATGCCGCCCATGGAACCACCGACGACGCTGTGGAACTTGCGGATGCCGAGGGCGTTTGCCAGGGCCGATTGCGCCCGCACCTGGTCGCGGATGCTCGTGCGCGGGAACCGCGCACCCCACTCGCTGCCGTCGGGCGAGATGGAAGCGGGACCGGTCGTGCCCTGACAACCGCCGAGCATGTTCGGCGCGATGACGAAGAGTTCGTCGGTATCGAACGGCATGCCGGGACCGACCATGCCGGGCCACCAACCCGCGCTCGCGTGGCCGGGGCCCGCGGTGCCAGCGACGTGCGTGTCGCCGGTGAGCGCATGAAAGATGAGTACCGCGTTCGAACGATCCTCGTTCAGCGTGCCCCAGGACTCGTAGGCAATGCGCAACGGCACGGTGCCACCCTGTTCGACGGTGAAGTCGTCGAGCGCGGCAAACTGCCGGTTGCCCGGGTGATCGCCCTCCAGCCACGCGCCGGTGGCAGGAGGACGGATCCGCGCCGGCTGACGGGTCTCGAGGTCGACGCGTTGCGAACGAACGCCGACCCGGAAATCATCGTCAGACCACTGCATCCCTGGAGTCTATTGCCTTCCCGTGCCTAGGCGGCGACCGCGGCCGCGATCGCCTGCTCGAGGTCGGCGATGATGTCGTCGATGTGCTCGAGACCGACGGAGAGCCGCACGAGACCGGGCGTGACGCCCGCCTCGAGCTGCTGCTCGGGGGTCAGTTGCGCGTGCGTCGTCGACGCGGGGTGCGTCGCGATCGAACGCACGTCGCCGATGTTCACGACGTGGCGGAACAGCTTGACCGACTCGACGAGGCGACGGCCGGCGTCGACGCCGCCGCGAAGCTCGAAGGCGAGCAAGCCGCTCGCGCCGTTTGGCGCGTACTTGCGTGCCAGCTCGTGCCACTGGTTGCCGGGCAGACCCGCGTAATTGACGCTGACGACGTCCGGGTGGCCATCGAGCCACTCGGCAACGGCTTGGGCATTTTGGACGTGTCGCTCGAGGCGCAGGCTCAGGGTCTCGATGCCCTGGAGCACCTGCCACGCTGAGGCGGGCGCGAGCGCCGCACCGACGTCCCGCAGTAGCTGCACGCGCGCCTTGATGATGTAGGCGATACCGTCTCCCACGGCCTCGGCGTACTTGAGTCCGTTGTAGCTGGGGTCAGGCTCGTTGAGGCCGGGGAAGCGCTCGGCGTGCTGCGACCAGGGGAACGAGCCGCCGTCGACGATGAGGCCAGCCACCACGGCGCCGTGACCGCCGAGGTACTTCGTTGCCGAGTGCACGACGATGTCGGCGCCGTGCTCAAAGGGGCGAATGAGGTACGGCGTCGCGACGGTGTTGTCGACGATGAGCGGCACGCCTGCCTCGTGGGCGACGTCGGCGACGGTGCGAATGTCCAGCACGTTGATGGCGGGGTTGCCGATTGTTTCGGCGTAGAAGGCCTTCGTGTTCGGGCGAACCGAGTTGCGCCACTGCTCGGGGTCGTTCTCATCGAGGATGAACGTCACCTCGATGCCCGCCTTCGCGAGCGTGTACTTGAAGAGGTTGTAGGTGCCGCCGTAGATCGAGGTCGATGAGACGACGTGGTCGCCTGCGCCCGCGATGTTGAGGATCGCGAGCGTTTCGGCGGCCTGACCGCTCGAGACCGCGAGCGCGGCGGTGCCGCCCTCGAGCGCGGCGACGCGCTCTACGAGCACGGCGGTCGTCGGGTTGGTGATTCGCGTGTAGATGTTGCCGGTCTCGGTGAGCGCGAACAAGTTCGCGGCGTGATCGGCGTCGTCGAAGGCGTACGCGGTCGTCTGGACGATCGGCGTGATGACCGAGTTGGACGAGGGGTCAATCCGCGTGCCCGCGTGAATCTGGCGGGTTTCGAAGCGCTGTGACATGAAATCTCCTAGAGGTGGCAGCGGTGACACGGAGGGGTGCCGGCGCACCCCAATCATCACCGAGGTGGCGAGGCCATGTGAAATCCACTTGTAATACGGAGACACCGGGTGTGGGACGATGGAAAGGTGACTGTGCTGTTGTCTGGAGGTGGCGACCGCAAGGCGGTGCGCCGGGTTGTTGATCGGCTCTGTCGAGAGCTTGCGAGTAAAGCGGGCGCCTCGCAGGCGCGGCTCGGCGTTCTCGCCGGCGGCGACCCCGTGACACGCGAGGTCGTCGACGCCGTAGCGCCGCCGCTCGGTGTCGACGCAGTGCACCTGCCCGAGACTCCGCAGACCGGCGACTTGCTGATGCTCGCGGGTGTCCTTGTCGGCGACGGGGACGCGGCGCAGCAGCTCATGGCGTTTGGCGAGACGATCAGCGATCTGCGCGGGCTGGTGCATCGCGGCGCCAGCTACGCCGGTATCGGCTCTGGCGCAGCCATCGCGGCGGAACAAGCGCTGCTGGGCGGTAGCGAGGTCGGCTCGGTGCCGGTCGCGCCGACGACGAGCGAGACCGAGCGCGAGGTTGAGCTCACCGCCGGGCTCGGCCTCATTGACCTCACGGTACTGCCGCACGCGGCGGCATCGGGTCGCATCGGCCTCGGCGTCGCGACGATCGAGGCCGGTCTCACTGATCGCATCATCGGGCTCGACGACGCGACCACCCTTTCGATCCGGGATGGCGCACTCGAGTTGCTCGGCCCGGGCAGCATGTGGGAGCTCCTGCGGACCGAGGACGGGGTACTCGTACGCACGAGTCGGGTCTCGGCGTGACGGCGAAGTCGCTGGGGGAGCTCGCCGCCGCGGGCGTGATCGCCGACGACTGGGCGGTTGCGCTCGAACCGGCGCAGGCCGAGCTGCGACGTGCGGGGGAGTTCCTCCGCAGCGAGCTCGCAGCCGGCCGCGAGTACCTGCCGGCGGCCGAGAACATCCTGCGCGCGTTCGCGCAGCCGCTTGCCGACGTGCGTGTCGTGCTGGTGGGCCAGGATCCCTACCCGACGCCAGGGCATCCGATCGGCCTGTCGTTTGCCGTGAACCGCGACGTGCGCCCGCTGCCTCGTTCCCTCAGCAATATCTATCGGGAGCTCGACGACGACCTCGGCATTGCGCCGGCCGCCCACGGCGACCTCAGCCGCTGGAGCGATCAGGGGGTGCTGCTGCTCAACCGTGTGCTCACCGTGCGGCCGGGGGCGCCGACGTCGCATCGGCGGCAGGGCTGGGAAGCCGTGACCGAGACCGCCCTGCGTGCGCTCGCCTCCCGCGGCACGCCGCTCGTCGCGCTGCTGTGGGGTGCGGATGCGCGCAAGGCGAAGGAGTTTCTCGGCGCGACACCGACGGTCGAATCCGCGCATCCCTCGCCGCTTTCGGCATCGCGCGGGTTCTTCGGCTCGCGGCCGTTCTCGCGCGTCAACGCGCTACTCGGAGAACAGGGCGCCGAGCCCATCAACTGGCGGGTCGAGGTACCGGAGGAATAGCCATGACTGAGCTCCACGAACTCACGGCCAGCGAGCAGGTGCGCCTGCTCGCGGTGGGCGAACTCACGAGCACCGAGCTCGCCGAGCACTATCTCGGCCGCATCGAGCGAGCGAACCCCACGCTGCGGGCCTTCACAACCGTCGATGCGGAACACGCACGGCAACGCGCGGCCGAGCTCGATGAGGCTGGCCGCCCGGGCGTGCTGCACGGCCTCCCGCTTGGCGACAAAGACCTCACGAACCGCGCCGGCGTGCCGACGAGCTACGGCTCGCGGTCAATGGCCGACTTCGTGCCGGAGGTCTCCGACCCGCTCGTTGAGACGCTCGACGCACACGGCGCCGTGTCGCTCGGCAAGACGAACACGCCGGAGTTCGGCTTCCCTTGCTACTGCGAGAACGAGTTGCCGGGCGGCGTCGCTCGCAACCCCTGGGACCTCGGTCGAGGCCCCGGTGGCTCGAGCGGCGGCGCCGCGGTCGCCGTGAGCGCGGGTCTGCTTCCGCTCGCGCCTGGCAGCGACGGCGGAGGCTCGATCCGTATTCCTGCCGCGGCGACCGGCCTCGTGGGCCTCAAGCCGTCGCGCGGCCGCGTGCCCGACGGCAGCGGTCTGGATGCGCTGGCCGGCCTCGGCGTCGCCGGCCCGCTCGCCCGCACGGTCGAGGATGCTGCGCTGCTGCTCGACGCGATGATCGCGCGGGACGCCGATGGTCGACCGGCGAACCGGTTTACGACCGCGGCCGCGAGCGAACCAGCGCGGAGCTATGTCGAGGCTCTGCGCAACGTCGACCGCAGCCCGCGCCTTCGCGTGGCCTGGAACACGTGGACTCCGTGGGAACCGAGCTACGAGATCGAGCTGGCCGCGGAGGCGATCGAGGCGTTCGAGACCGGGCTCGAAGCGGTCCGCGCGCTGGGCCACGAGGTGGCGGAGTTCACCCCGCCCGCGGCGCCGGAGTACTTCGACGCGTTCCGCGCCGTGTGGCGCGGGGGAGCGGCGGGTCTGCCGCTCGACGATGCCCAGCTCGACGGCGTAGAGGCGTTGACGGCGTGGCTCGTGCGCAGCGGCCGCGAGCTGCCCATCCAGGAGCTCTCGCGAGCGCTGTCGGCGCTGTCGGCGTTCGAGCGGCGCATGGTCGCCGCCTACGAACCGTTTGACGTCGTGCTCACGCCGGCGATGGCGATGCTGCCTCGGCTGCTCGGCTGGTTCGACCCGCACGACGGCGAGCGTAACTTCATGCAGCAGTGTCAGTACACGCCGTTTACGAGCTACGTGAACGTCGTCGGACTGCCCGCGATGTCGCTGCCGGTGTTCCAGGGGGCGCTGCCGATGGGCATACATGCGATTGGCCGCCCGGGCGACGAACTGACGCTGCTGCGCCTCGCGCGCGACCTCGAGCGCGAATTCGCTTGGTACGAGCGCAGGGCGCCGGGGTGGACCATCGCGGACTAGCCCCGGCGCGCACGCCGCAGCGCCGCCGCTCAGCTCGCCTTTCGGCGGCCTCCGCCCGTGCGCACGTAATTGCCGTCGGCAAGCCCGGCCTCAATTTCGAAGCGGTTCTTGAGCGGGTTTGAGCCGGCCAGGAAGTAGAGGACCGGGAACAGCATGCCGTATCGCTCCCACTGGCGCACGTGCCTGAGCTCGTGCCGCAGCACGCGCGAGCTCACGTTCGTGTCGGTGAGATAGACCCGGCCGATGCAGACGCCGCCCCGCTTGAACGCCCATTTGGGCAGCCCATGCAGCACGATCATGCCGTCGTGGCGCTCAATGCGACCAACCGACAGTGGCGCCCCGTAGAGGAGCGCCACCGCCGTGGCGAAGCGGCAGCCGAGTCGCGACAGTGGCGAATCGAGGGCAACTTCGCCGATGAGTTGTCGAAGTCGCAAGGGCTACTGGGTGATGCTCGACTGCGAGTTGCCCGACTTGAGCGCGGCGAGGCGAGCCTCGACCTCGGTCATCTGGCCGACGTTCTCGAGCTCTTCGAACTGCTTGTCGAGGCTCGACGCCTGCAACTCTTGCTGGCCACGGACACGAGCTTCTTCTCGACGTACCTTTTCCTCGAAGCGGCCGAGGTCGGTGGTGGGGTCGAGCACGTTGACCTTCGAGAGGGCATCGTTGACCTTGCCCTGTGCCTCGGCCGTCTTGGCGCGTGCCGAGAGCTCGTCGCGCTTGCGAATCAGCTCGTTGAGCTTGCCGCGCATGCCCTCGAGGCCGTTCTTCAGCTGGTCGACGACCTGGGTCTGCTGCTCG
This sequence comes from Gulosibacter sediminis, assembly GCF_030011715.1. NCBI lineage: Bacteria > Bacillati > Actinomycetota > Actinomycetes > Micrococcales > Microbacteriaceae > Gulosibacter > Gulosibacter sediminis. The sequence continues at coordinate 60,981 of NZ_JASCYH010000001.1, forward strand.
ATCTGCGGGCGCGCCGTGTTGACGTTGCCCTCTTCCTCGACCTGGCGCTGAATCGCGACCTTCGCGAGATTGTCGAACTTGTCGGCCGACGCGGTGTCGCCGCTGTTGCGGAACTCGTCGGCCTTGTTCGACGCGGCGAGCGCCTTCTGGCCCCAGTCGCGCGCATCCTGCTCGTCCTGGCGCGCGTCGTCCTCGAGCATGCGCAGGTTGCCGATCGTCTGCGAAATCGCGGCCTCGGCGTCGGCGATGTTCGCGGAGTAATCACGGATCAGCTGATCGATCATGATCTGCGGGTCTTCCGCCTGGTCGATCAGGCTGTTGATGTTGGCACGAACAAGCTGTGAGATGCGGCCGAAAATTGACTGCTTCTGGGCCATGGGAATGCTCCTTGGTGATCGGATCGGTGGATGATCGTGAATTGAATTTATGTTGCGTGTCTGACCAGTTGGCTGATAGCGGCGATTAGCGGGTTCCGCCGCCCCCGCCGAAGCCGCCTCGGCTGCCGCCTCCGCCCGAGAAACCGCCGCCGCCTCCGCCGCCGCCGAAACCACCAAAGCCGCCAAAGCCGCTCCAGTCGTTGTCGTGGCGCCGCGACGAGCCCGAGTCGCTCAAGATGCCGCTGATGATGCCGCCGAGGATTGCCCCGCCCATGCTCGAAAGGAACTGGTCACCGCCACCGCTGTAGGAGTTGCGGTGTCGCCCGTAGCCTGCATGGCTCGTCGAGTCCCACGAGCTGAACGAGTACGTGTTGTCGACCTCTTGCTTGCCGGTGGAGAGCGCGGTGCGGGCGAGGTGATCGGCATCGTTCGCGAGCTGCAGCGCCTGCACCGGATCATCGTTGCGGAGGGCCTCGGCGCGGGCGAGCTGAGACTCGGCCTGGTCGAGGCGGGTGCGGGGCCCGGAGGACACGGCGCCGCGCTTCGAGTTGATGAACTGCGCTGCGGCGCTGATTTCCGCGCTCGCGTTGCGCAGCGCTTCGGGCAGCCGGGCGCGCGCGTGATCAACGCGCTCCTTCGCGTCGAGCAGGCCGCCGAGTGCGTCGTCGAGGCGACCCGCCACCGCGTGGAGCCGCTCGATCGTGCCCGCCGGGTCGGTGAATCGGCCCGCAGCCTGGTCGATGTCGGCGAGCAGCTTGCGTGCCTCGGTGACTGTTTCGGTCGTAGTCGCCGACGGCGTGACCGACGCGGTGCCGGTATGGTCTTCAACCTGCGCGAGCGTGCGCTTGAGCTGGGCGGCCTCGTCGGCGATCTGGCGGGGTGCTCGTTCAAACAGCTCGCGCGTGGCCGTGAGGCCCTTCACGAGCCCGTCGAACTGCGCGAATGCGTTCTCGGCGTCGGTGATATCGACGATCGCGGCGCCGGCATTGCCGGCCTCGGCGGATGCGGTGGCCCCCTCGATCTCATCGTCGGCGAGATCGAGCAACTGACCAGCCTGGCCGATGTCCGCGCCGATGCGGTCGCGCGCCGACTGGTCGTAGTGCGCATCCAAGCCGTCGAACCAGCCCGAAATCTCGGCGAGGCGCGGCCGGGCGGCCTCCGCACGCTGGCGCAGAGCGACGAGCAGCTTCGGTGCGTCGTTCTGCCGCACGCGGAGCTCCTGGAAGTGGCTGGCCTGGTCGCCGAGTCGCTTGGTCGCGGTGTCGGTGATGGTCAGGATGCGCTCGATCCACGCCTCGCGGTCCTCGGGAGCATCGGGGATATGGTCAAGCAGCTTGCCTTGGAGTTCGAAGGCCTCCTTCGACGCCTTCTTCGCCATGCCGAGCTCGTTTTGATACACCTTCACTTCGTCAGAGCCGAACTCGGCGCTCGCAAAGGCGACCTCCTCGTCGGACGACTTGATCAGGTTGTCCATCCGCACAAGCTGGATTGACGCCTGCTGCCGGCGCGCCTCGAGTTCGGCGGCCTGCTTCTGTTCGGCCTCGCGAAGTTGTTTTTGACGCTTGCGGCGGCCGTTGAGGAACACGATCGCGACGACGATGAGCACCACCAGCACGAGCACGCCGAGCACGATCGTGAAGACGTTTGAGTTCTCGCTGCTCGTGCTCGTGGCACCGGAGGTGTCGCTGCCCGAGCTCCCGGACCCGCCGGAGTACGAGCCGTTCAGTGCCTGCTCGAGTTCGCTCGCCGCCTGCACCGCGGCACCGACGAAGTCGCGCTGGTTCACGAGCGGCAGGATGTCGTTCTGAATCGACTCGCGATCGGCGCTTGACAGCGAGAGGCTCTGGTCGACGTTGAGCCCGTACTCGCCTGCGTCAGTGCCGATGTAGAGAACGATGTCGTTGATGCCGAGCTGGCTGTCGAGGGCGACCGCGCTCGCCCAGTCATTGCCGACGTTTGGGTTCTCAAAGGTGCTGACGATGACCACGTAGAGGCTGCTGCCCGTGGCGGACTCGAGGCTCGCCGAAGCGTCTTCGATCTCAGAGATGTCGCTGTTCGAGAGGGTGTTCGTCGTGTCGGTGACGAGCCCAGTCAGTTCCATCGGCTCCTCCGCCGATGCGCCCTGCGCGGGGAGAAGCGCGAGGCAACTCGCCAAGAACAGCGACAGCAACAGCGCAGCGGTACGGCGGAGTGTGAGCATCCAGTCCCTCCAGATGTCGAGCCTCATCGAACCGGGGGATTCGAGAGGAATCGAACGTAGTCCCTACCGAAACTAGGGCACGATGCGGGGATCTATCTGAACCCCTCAGCCGAGCCAGCGCGGCGACGCGACGAGGTGAACAATTGGTGTACCCCTGCGTGTGGCTAGTCACGCCGTAGGCCCCGGGCTAATATCTGGTGGCGAGATGGAAATGACTATCTCGGAGAAATAAATATGCGCAGTGATGAATTACTGAATCAACAGTTCCGTTCAACCAAGTACTCCTACGGGTACGACCAGCGAGAAGTAGACACATTCATCGACCGGGCGGCCGCCACGCTCAAAATCTATGAGTCTGGCACCGTGCACAGCGACATCCGCACCAGCGATGTCGGTCTCGAGCATCCGCCGATCACCTCGCAGTTCGTCAACAACGTTCGGTTCACCCCCACGCACCTCAGCGAGGGGTACGACCAGCACGATGTGGACGACTTCCTCGACCGACTCGCATCGGCGTTCCAAAACCTGGAAGCCCCCGAACCGCGAGACTAATCACGCTCCACAACCCGACATGGCCACCGTGACGCAGAAGGCGCCTGCCGACTGCTATAACGGTGGCCATGTCACTTCTTTCCCCACGCGTCCTCATCGTCGACGCGACCATGCTGCGCGCGGACACGCGCTTCACCGGCCAGCTCGAACCCCTCAGCCAGCAGGTCGCGCGCGTGAGCGAGGCGGCGCAGCTGACGCCCGAGCGGCTCGCGATCGGTGACGCCACCGCCGAGGAGGTCGAGGCTGCGTATGAGCGCGCCGATGCGATCGTCGTCATGGGCGGCGAAGACGTGACGCCGAGCCTCTACGGCATGGACACCGACTACCCCGAATCGGGCACGCACCTGCGCGAGGCGGATGAGCGCAGCTGCGAGCTCATCCGTCGCGCGATCAGCGACGGCATCCCCCTGCTCGGGATCTGCCGCGGTCTGCAGCTGCTCAACGTCGCCTGCGGCGGCACGCTCGTGCAGCACCTCGAGAACTCGGATGCGCACCGCTACCTTCCGCCGCGCGACGGCGACTTCATCCGGCACCCGGTCGACATCGATGCGGGCTCGCGGCTTGCACAGTACCTGGGGGAGCATCTCGAGGCGGTGGAGTCGGCGCACCACCAAGTCGTGGCGGAGCCGGGCCAGGGACTGCGCGTCAGCGCGCACGCCGAGGACGGCACCCCGGAGGGTCTCGAGCACGTGAGCGCGCCGGTCTTCGCGGTGCAGTGGCACCCAGAATCGGAGTCGAGCGAGCCCTCGCAACTGCCCGCCCTCTTGACCGGGCTGCGAGCCGAGGTTCGCGAACGCGCGTGAGGGTTCGCTAGTGACAACTGAGTGCCCCCGACAGGAGTCGAACCTGCGACCTACGGTACCGGAAACCGGCGCTCTATCCACTGAGCTACGGAGGCGAACAAGCGACAAGCGTAGCAGCAACCGGGCACGCAACTTGCGTACGATTGAGCGTGATGACTGACCAGAACCTTTCGCACGTCCTTGCTGCCGCCACGACCGCAGCGCTTTCCCGTCACGATGCCGGTGCCGTTGAGCTCAGCGACGATGACCTGAAGCTCGAGCGTCCGCGTAATCGCGAGCACGGCGACTGGGCCTCGAATATTGCGATGCGCTACGCGAAGCGCGTGGGCACGAATCCCCGCCAGCTCGCGCAGGAGATCGCGGAGGGGCTCGAGGGTGACCCGAGCGTCAAGCGCGTCGAGGTTGCTGGCCCCGGCTTCATCAACATCACGCTCGACGAGGCGGCCGCGGGTGCGCTCGCGCTCAAGATCGTCGAGGCGGCAGGCTCCTACGGCACATCAGCCGCGCTCGCCGGTCACAACATCAACCTTGAGTTTGTGTCGGCGAACCCGACCGGCCCCATCCACCTCGGTGGTGCCCGCTGGGCCGCCGTCGGCGACTCGCTCGCCCGCGTGCTCATTGCGGCCGGTGCACAGGTGACCCGCGAGTACTACTTCAACGACCACGGCGCGCAGATTGACCGCTTCGCCAAGTCACTGCTCGCCGCGCACCTCGGCGAGGCAACGCCCGACGACGGCTATGGCGGGGCGTACATCGCCGAGATCGCCGCCGCGGTCGCCGACGAGTTCGCCGACGAGCTGGCTGCCGCCGAGTCGCGTGAGGCGCAGCAGGAGTTCTTCCGAAGCCGCGGCGTCGAGCGCATGTTCGGCGAGATCAAGCAAAAGCTCGAGGACTTCCGCGTGGTCTTCGACGTCTTCTTCCACGAGGACTCGGTGCACGAGGACGGCTCGGTCGCCCTCGCGGTCGAACGACTCAAGGAGCGCGGCGAGGTGTTCGTCGAGGACGGCGCGACGTGGCTTCGCTCGACCGACTTCGGTGACGATAAGGACCGCGTGATCATCCGGTCGAACGGCGAGCCCACCTATTTCGCGGGCGACATCGGTTACTACCTGAACAAGCGCGAGCGCGGCTTTGACGAGTGCATCATGCTGCTCGGTGCCGACCACCACGGCTACATCGGTCGCCTCATGGCGATGGTGTCGGCATTCGGCGACACCCCCAACGTGAACCTGCAGGTGCTCATCGGCCAGATGGTCAATCTGGTGAAGGACGGCCAGCCGGTGCGCATGTCGAAGCGTGCGGGCACGATCGTCACGCTCGACGACCTGGTGGATGCGGTCGGTGTCGACGCTGCACGCTACGCCCTCGTGCGTGGTTCGACGAATTCGTCGATGGACATCGACCTCGACCTGCTCGTGAGCCGCACGAACGACAACCCCGTCTACTACGTGCAGTACGCCCACGCGCGCACCCGCGCCGTCGCGCGCAACGCCGAGGCGGTGGGTATCGACGGCAGCGGCTTCGACCCAGCGCTGCTCGCGCACGCGAGCGAGAACGAGCTGCTCGGCCAGCTGCGCGAGTTCCCCCGCATCGTTGAGTTTGCGGCGCTCGAACGCGAGCCGCACCGTGTGGCCCGCTACCTCGAAGACCTGGCCGCGCGCTACAACCGCTGGTACGACCAGACCCGCGTGCTGCCGCAGGGCGACGGCGAGGTTGAGGCGCTGCACCACAGCCGCTTCGTGCTCAATCAGGCGGCCTCGCAGGTGCTGCGGACCGGGCTTGAGCTGCTCGGCGTGACCGCGCCGGAGCGCATGTAGCCGATGGCAGCAGCGCGTCGCCGCACCCGACCCGGCATCATCGCGGCGATCATCGTGATCGCCGTGGTGGTGCTGCTCGTCGTGGTCGAGATCGTCGCTCGGGTGCTCGTCGGCCGCATCACGGCGCAGGAGGTTGAGCAACGACTGCCCGACGGGCTCTCGGCTGACGTCAGCGCGGCCGCGACCGGCACGTGCATCACGTGCGAGTTACTTGGCGGTTCGCTCTCGGGCATCCACGTAACGAGCGACGACGTGACGTTTGGCGACGTGACCGGGGCCGCGAGTGTCGACGCGCACGACGTGAAGCTCGGCTCGCCGATCACGGTGGGCAGCCTGAACGGCTCGATTGGCATCGACGAAGACGAACTCAATGCACTGCTGCAGGAGGTGGCGGCGCAGTCGGGCATCGAGATTCACTCAATCGAACTGCGCGACGACGGCATCTCCTACGGCACCGAGGTCGAGGTATTTGGCGAGACAGTCGGGCTCTCGGTCGTCGCCAATCTCGAACCCCGCAGCGGTGGTCGCCTGCGCGTCGTGGCCGAGGAGGTCTCGATCACTTCGGGCCTCGGCTCGGCGCAGGTCGAGCTCGATGCCGATCGCTTCAGCTTCGAAATGTGCCTGGCCGAACACCTCCCTGCCGAGGTGCAACTCACGAGCGTGCAGCCCTCGGCACAGCACGTCGACATCAGCTTCCGCAGCACGAGCGCCATTCCGCTCGACGACACCGCGTTCGCCGAGCTCGGCAGCTGCACCTGACCATTGGCCCCCCAAGTAGGATGACGAGGATGCACGCCTCCGAGAACGCACCGCTCGCGCCCGACTGGCTCGAGCTGCCCAGCGACACCGCAACGCTTGACGACGGGGTTTGGCCCGTCACAGCGCGTCGCACCGATTCTGGCGAGCTCGAACTCGGCGGCGTCTCCGCGGCCCAGCTGCTGGCGGCGCATGGCTCGCCGCTCTATGTCATCGACGAGCAGGATGCGCGAGGTCGCGCCGCCCACACGCTCGGCGCATTCACCGACGCGTTTGGCGCCATTGGCGCCGAGGTCGAACTCCACTATGCGAGCAAGGCGCTGGTGACCATCGATATTGCTCGGTGGATGGCGGAGGCCGGTCTGGGCCTCGACGTCGCAAGCGGCGGCGAGCTCGAGGTCGCGCTGGCGGCGGGCGTCGACCCGGCCAAGATCGGGATGCACGGCAACAACAAGTCGCGCGCCGAGCTCGAGCGCGCGGTCGGCGCTGGCGTCGGCTGCATCATCATCGACTCGATGGGCGAGGTTGCGCTGCTCGCCGAGGTCGCAGCCCGGTTGGGCCGCATCCAGCCCGTCATGGTGCGCATCAACGTCGGCATTCACGCCTCGACGCATGATTACCTCGCGACGAGTCACGAAGACCAGAAGTTTGGCCTGACGCGCGAGGCGGCGATTGACGCCGTGACGCGCATCCGCGCGAGCGAGTCGCTCGAAATCCTCGGCCTGCACTCGCACATCGGTTCGTCGATTTACGAGTCCGAGGGCTTCGGCGCCGCGGCCAGCCGGCTCATGCTCCTGCGCGCGCAGCTACTCGCCGACGGCCCGGTGCCCGAGGTGAACCTCGGCGGCGGGTTCGGCATCAACTACCTGCCGAGCGACCAGGCGCCCGACGTGCGCGAGCTCGCCCGCGGGATTGCGGCCGAAGTTGAGCGCGTCTGCGACGAGACTGGGAGCAGCCTGCCCCGGTTCGTATTCGAACCCGGTAGGTCCATCGTAGGTCCGTCGGGCGTGACGTTGTACACCGTCGGTTCGACGAAGATCGTCACGGTGCCGGGGGAGTCCGGCGGCGAGCGCGAGTACATCGCGGTCGATGGTGGCATGAGCGACAACATCCGCCCCGCCCTCTACGGTGCCGACTACTGCGTGCGACTCGCGAATCGGGTTTCGGACGCGCAACCGCGTCTCGTGCGCGTCGTGGGCAAGCACTGCGAGTCCGGCGATATCGTGGTGAACCATGATTACCTTCCCGGTGATGTCACCGCGGGGGATCTGCTCGCCGTGCCCGCGACCGGCGCCTACGGCTGGTCAATGGCGAGCAACTACAACTATCTGGAGCGCCCGGCAATTGCCGCGGTGCGCGACGGAGTCGCGCGAGTTCTCGTGCGGCGTGTGACCATCGATGACCTGCTGGCCTACGACGCCGCATGGAATGGAAAGGCGAGCTCGTGAACGAACAGCGCACCGTGAAAGTCGCGCTCCTCGGAGCCGGTTCCGTTGGGAGCCAGGTGGCCCGACTTCTGCTGGAGGACGGCGAGGAGTTTTCACGCCGTGCCGGCGCGAAAATCGAGCTCGTCGGGATTGCCGTGCGCAATCTTGATTCGAAGCGCGACGTTGAGCTCCCGCGCGAACTGCTGACCACGGACGCCGAGAACCTCATTCTTCAGGCCGACTTCGTGATCGAGCTCATGGGCGGCATCTCGCCCGCACGCGAGCTCATCACCCAGGCGCTCGAGTCCGGCGCCGACGTCGTGACCGCAAATAAGGCGCTGCTCGCGAGCCACGGCCCCGAGCTCTTCGGCATCGCAGAACGTGTGGGTGCTCAGCTGCACTACGAGGCGGCCGTCGCTGGCGCGATCCCGATCATCCGCCCGCTGCGCGAGAACCTCGCGGGCGACCGCATCGAGCGCATCCTCGGCATCGTCAATGGCACGACCAACTACATTCTCGACCGCATGTATTCGAAGGGTGACACGTTCGAGGAGTCGCTGCGCATCGCGACGGAGCTCGGCTACGCCGAGGCCGACCCGACCGCCGATATTGAGGGCTACGACGCCCAGCAGAAGGCGGCGATTCTCGCGTCGATCGCGTTCCACACCGAGGTGCCACTCGAGCAGGTGCACCGGGAGGGCATCACGCAGGTCACGATCGAACAGATCGAGGATGCGAAGCGCGCCGGGTTCGTCGTCAAGTTGCTCGCGATCTGCGAGCGGGTGCCCGGTGCCGACGGCGCCGAGGCGATTTCTGCCCGCGTGTACCCCGCGCTCGTTCCCGAGGCGCATCCGCTCGCCTCGGTGCACGGTGGCAACAACGCCGTGTTCGTCGAGGCCGCGGCGGCCGGCCCGCTCATGTTTTACGGTGCGGGCGCCGGCGGCATCCAGACCGCATCCGCGGTGCTGGGTGACCTCGTCTCGGCCGCTCGCCGGCACGTGCTCGGGGGCCCCGGCCTCGGCGAGTCGATGGATGCGAACCTCACCGTGCTCGACTCGGGCGAGATCCGCACTCGCTACCACATCGCCCTCGGCGTGACGGATGCGCCCGGCGTGCTCGCCGAAGTCGCACGCACGTTCGCTGAACACCACGTCTCGGTGTCGACGCTCGAGCAGGCGCGCACTGAAGACGATCACGCTGCGACGATCGTCATTGTGACGCACCTCGCCACCGACGGCGCACTGCAGCGCCTCGTGGAGTCGCTGGGTGAGCTCGATGTCGTGACGCGCATTGCCGGTGTACTTCGCGTCGAAGGAGGCGCCGAGTGAGCCGCGTGACGGAGGGCGCGAGGGCCCACGTACGAGTTCCCGCCACGAGTGCCAACCTTGGCCCGGGCTTTGACACCCTCGGCCTGGCACTCGCGGTCTACGACGAGCTTGAGGTCGAGGCGCTCGCGCCCGGGCGCTACGAGTTTGAACTCTCGGGCGTCGGTGCGGAAGCGGTCCCTCGCGACGAACGTCACCTCGTGATTCGCGCGATGCAGCACACGTTCGAGAGGCTCGGCTTCGATATGCCGGGCATCCGACTGCGTGCGGTGAACTCGATTCCCCACGGCCGCGGACTCGGTTCCTCGGGGGCGGCCATTGTCTCGGGCGTGCTCGCCGCATCCGGCCTCATCTCCGATCAGCGCACCGTGACCGCCGAGGAAATGCTCTGGCTCGCGACCGACCTTGAGGGGCACCCCGACAACGTCGCTCCTTGCCTGTTCGGCGGGCTGACGATTGCCTGGATGGACGCCGACGAGCAGGCGCATTCGAAGCAGCTCGCGGTGCATCGCGGTGTCTCAGTGCTGGTGCTGGTGCCCGACGAGACGATGTCGACCAAGGTCGCACGCTCGCTTCAGCCCGAGCACGTGCCGCACGCCGATGCGATTTTTAACCTCTCGCGCTCGGCTCTCATGGTCGCCGCGATGATTCAAAGTCCCGAACTGCTCTTCGACGCCACCGAGGACCGCCTGCACCAGACGTACCGCGCCGCGGCAATGCCGAAGACGAAGGCGCTCATCGACGCGCTGCGCGAACAGGGGCTGGCCGCGGTAGTCTCGGGTGCCGGGCCAAGCGTGCTCGTGCTCTGTGATGACCCGGGTGCACGCCTTCGAGCAGCCGAAATTGCCGCCGCTCGTACTGACACGACATGGCGCGCGCTCATGACCGCCGTTGACGTTCAGGGTGCTACAGTTGGTGCGGCTGCGGGCCAGGCGACATCAGCGCCGCTCGGTTAGCTCGGTCGCACTTCTCGCGATCGGCATCCCGCTTCGCCATTTCTCCCGACCGGTGAGGTTTCTCGCCAGCGTCGATTTCCCAGCGCCCCGCATACGCGCGGGGTGCGTCACCGCAAGGAAAAGAACTTCATGACCGATTCCACGACTCCGAACGAGTCGCGCTCGCTCGAACAGATGCGTGTCGCCGACCTGCAGGCCCTGGCGGCCCAGCACGGAATCAAGGGCGCCGCACGCATGCGCAAGAGCGTGCTGATCGACGCGATCCAGCAGGCGCAGGCGGGCGCGACCGCCGCGCCGGCGCAGCCCGCCGAGGCCGCTGCGGCACCGGCAACCGAGGCGAACGCCGAGCCCGAGGCTGTTCAGGCCGAAGCTCCTGCCGCCGAGGCACCCGAGGCACCCGAGGCCGAGTCCATCGAAGTGGCTGAGGCCGGCCCGTCTGCCGAGGACGCACTCGAGGCCGACGCCAGCACCGAGTCGCCGGCGCCGGCCGCGGCCGAGCAGACCAAGCCCGCTGAGGGCCGCGGTCGGCGCAATCGCCGCGCCAGCAGCTCGGGTGAGGCCCAGCAGGCAGAGCCGAAGCAGAGCGCACGCAAGGCACAGGCCAACGACGGCGCCGCCAAGAGCGACTCGCCGCTCACTCTGGACGACATCGTCCTGCCGCCCGCGCGCGAGGACGAGGCCGATTCGGCCGACGACGAGCAGCAGAACGAGAGCCACGGGCGCAAGCGCAACCGCAACCGCAACCGCAACGGACGGCAGGGCGACGACGCGAAGCAGGAGTCGGGTCGTCAGCCCGGCAACAATGAGTCCGGCCAGAACGCGAAGAGCAACCAGTCTGGCCAGAACAACCAGGGCGGCAGCACCAACGCCGACCGCAAACGCAAGCGCAACCGCGATGATGTCGACCCCGAGATCGCACCTGACGACGTGCTGCTGCCGATCGCGGGCATCCTCGACGTGCTCGACAACTACGCCTTCGTGCGCACGAGCGGCTACCTTGCCGGCAGCAACGACGTCTATGTCTCGCTCGGCCAGGTGAAGAAGTACAACCTCCGCAAGGGCGACGCCATCGTTGGCGCGATCCGTCAGCCGCGCGAGGGGGAGTACCAGTCGGGGCGCCAGAAGTACAACGCGCTCGTCAAAATCGACACGGTGAACGGCGAGCAGCCCGACCCGGCCCGCGAGCGCGCCGAATTCGAGAAGCTGACCGCGCTCTACCCGATGGAACGGATCACGCTCGAGACGCCGGGCGGCCACGCCGCGCAGCGCATGATCGACCTGTTTGCGCCGATCGGCAAGGGTACCCGTGGGCTGATCGTCGCCCCGCCGAAGTCGGGCAAATCGATCATGCTTGAGCGCATCGCGAACGCCATTGCCCAGAACAGCCCCGACACACACCTCATGCTCGTGCTCGTCGACGAGCGACCCGAAGAGGTCACCCGCCTCGAGCGCACGATTCACGGCGAGGTCATCTCGTCGACGTTCGATATGCCGGCCGAGAACCACACCACGATCGCCGAGCTCGCGATCGAACGCGCGAAGCGTCTTGTCGAACTCGGGCTCGATGTCGTGGTGTTGCTCGATTCGATCACGCAGCTCGGTCGCGCCTACAACCTGACCGCGCCAGCAACCGGCCGCATCATTGCCGGCGGCGTTGACGCATCCGCGCTCTACCCGCCGAAGCGCTTCTTCGGCGCTGCCCGCAACGTCGAGAATGGTGGCTCGCTCACGATCCTCGCCACGGCAATGGTCGAGACCGGTTCGCGCACCGACGAGGTGATCCTCGAGGAGTTCGCCGGCACCGGTAACATGGAGCTTCGCCTGTCGCGCGAGATCGCGAACAAGCGCATCTTCCCGGCCCTCGACATCCAGCAGTCCTCAACCCTGCACGAGGACCAGCTGCTCGACGCTGACGAGCTCGAGGCGACCTGGGCGATTCGCCGTGCCCTCGGCGGCGACGCACAGGTGTCGCTCGAGGCCGTGCTCGAACGCATCAGCCAGACGACGACGAACGAGGAATTCCTCGCGTCGGTGCGCGCCAACCCGATCAGCCCGGTGACGGGCCGATGAGCCGCCGGGACGAATTCGCGGAGTCGCTCGCGACCTTACGCGCCGAGCACACCGATTTGCAGAACCAGCTCGCTGAGCCGGAGCTGCACTCGAACCCGGCGCGCGCCAAGAAGGTCAACCGCCGCTACGCGGAGCTCTCGCAGATCATCGCCGCCGACGACAAGCTTGCGGCCCTCGAGGGCGACCTTGAGGCCGCGGTCGAACTCGCGAAGGAAGACGAGCTGTTCGCCGAGGAGGCCGAGACGACTCGCGCCCGCGTTGCCGAGCAATCCGAGAAGCTGCGCCGTCTGCTTATCCCTCGCGACCCCGACGACGGCCGCGACGTGATTATGGAGATCAAGGGCGGCGAGGGCGGCGAGGAATCGGCGCTGTTCGCGGCCGACCTCCTGCGCATGTACAGCCACTACGCCGAGCAACGGGGGTGGAAGGTCGAGATACTCGACTCCACCACGAGTGACCTTGGCGGCTACAAGGACGTTCAGGTGGCGATCAAGTCGTCGTCGAACGACCCCGCCGAGGGCGTGTGGGCGTCGCTCAAGTATGAGGGTGGTGTGCACCGCGTGCAGCGCGTGCCCGCGACTGAATCACAGGGGCGCATCCACACCTCGACGACCGGTGTGCTCGTCTTCCCCGAGGTAGATGAGCCCGAAGAGGTGCAAATTGACCAGAACGACCTCAAGATCGACGTCTATCGTTCGTCCGGCCCCGGTGGCCAGTCGGTGAATACGACCGACTCTGCGGTGCGCATCACGCACGTGCCCACGGGAATCGTCGTGTCGATGCAGAACGAGAAGTCGCAGATCCAGAACCGCGCGGCCGCAATGCGCGTGCTGCAGGCCCGCCTCCTCGCTCGCCAGCAGGAGGAGCAGGCCGCGGCCGAGGCGGATGCTCGTCACTCGCAGATTCGTACGATGGACCGCTCCGAGCGCATCCGCACGTACAACTTCCCCGAGAACCGCATCGCGGACCACCGCACCGGTTACAAGTCGTACAACTTGGACGCGGTGCTCAGTGGGGCGCTTGGCCCGGTCATCGAGTCGGCCATCACGGCCGACGAAGAGGCGCGCCTTGCTGCGCTCGGCGGGGAGTAACCGCTAGATAACCCAGTCGCCTGCTTCTTGCAGGGCGATTCGTGACTGCGGGCGGTTGCGGGCGGGGATTCCGGTGAGAACCGACCCCGGCTGCGCCGACCGCGTCACGACGGAGTTGGCACCAATCTTGGTGTCGCTGCCGATCTCGATCGGGCCGAGCAGCTTCGCACCGGCGCCGATCATCACCCGGTCACCGATGGTCGGATGGCGTTTGATGCGCTTGCTCGACACGCCGCCAAGCGTGACGCCGTGGTAGATCTTCACGTCGTCGCCAACGACCGCGGTCTCGCCGATCACGACGCCCATGCCGTGGTCAATAAATAGGCGGTGGCCGATCGTTGCACCCGGGTGAATCTCGATGCCCGTCGCGAAGCGGGCGAACTGCGAGATGGCCCGCGCGAAATACTTCTTGCCCGGGGTTCCGGTGACCCAGAAGCGATGCGCGATGCGATACGCCCAGACGGCGTGCAGCCCCGAGTAGATCGTCGCAACGGATGCGCGCGAGCGGGCCGCGGGGTCGCCGTGTAGGGCGGCGGTGATGTCCTCGCGCACACCTCGGAAGAACTCGTCACCGGGAAGTCGAACCATGCTTGCTATTTTTCCACATCCGTCGGGCACGCAAGCGGCGGGGCGCGCGCAGTTGCGCACGACCCCGCCGTTCACGATGCGGTGACTGGTTAGTTGCTCTCGCGGAGGTCGTCGAAGAGGACACTCGAGAGATAGCGCTCACCAGTGTCGCAGACGATCACGACGATGTTCTTGCCCGCGTTCTCAGGGCGGCGCGCGACCTGGAGTGCGGCCCAGACATTCGCCCCCGACGAGATGCCTGAGAAGAGGCCCTCTGAGCGCGTGAGTTCACGCGAGGTCGCGATCGAGTCCTCGAGCGTCGTGTCGATGACCTCGTCGATGACGGACTGGTCGAGGATCTCGGGGATGAAGTTGGCGCCGAGACCCTGGATTTTGTGGGGGCCGGCCTTGCCTTCGGTGAGCAGCGGCGAGTCCTTCGGCTCAACGGCGACGATCTTTACCTCCGGCTTGCGCTCTTTGAGCACCTGGCCAACGCCGGTGATAGTGCCACCTGTGCCGATGCCGGCAACGAAGATGTCGATGTCGCCGTCGGTGTCGTTCCAGACCTCTTCCGCGGTGGTCTCACGGTGGATCTCGACGTTCGCCTCGTTCTCGAACTGGCTCGCGAGAATCGAGTTCGGCGTGTTCTGCTGCAACTCCTGCGCCTTGGCAACTGCGCCGCGCATGCCCTCCGGGCCGGGGGTGAGGATGAGCTCGGCACCGAACGCTCGCATGAGCTGCCGGCGCTCAAGCGACATCGTCTCGGGCATCGCGATGACGACCTTGTAGCCGCGCGCGGCGCCGACCGCCGCAAGCGCGATGCCGGTGTTGCCCGAGGTGCCCTCGATGATGGTGCCGCCCGGCTGGAGCGCGCCGCTGCGCTCGGCTGCGCGGACGATGCCCCAGCCGAGGCGGTCCTTTACGCTCGCGGTCGGGTTATTGAACTCGAGCTTCGCGTAGACGTTCGCGTCGGAGTCGTTGATGCGGTTAAGGCGCACCAGGGGAGTGCCCCCAATCACTTCGGTGACGTCGTTGTAGATCTTGGCCATGTGAAGACTGCCTCTCAGAGTGTGGGAGCCGGGATCGAACCCGGCGGGCCGTACGGCAGTTATCCAATCAGCACTCCGTGAGCCACGCCTGGAAGCGCGTCACGATCCGTCACCTTGGTACGCCGCCTACAGTTGACGCGTGCGCATGGACGAACTTCTCGCGATGGTGACCCGCCGGCTGCTGCGATCGCAGCTCACGGCACGGGATGCGGCATTGCTCGTCTCCGTGGGCCTTGGGCGTTCGCTCGGCGACATCGAACTTGCGCGGCTGCTCGGTAAGACGGTCGAGGTCAGGGAAGCGGAACGCGTCCTGTCGCTCGCCGATCTGAGGGCCCGGCGCGAGCCGCTTCAGCATCTCGCGGGTGCGGCGCCCTTTCTCGAGTTGGACCTCGCCGTCGGGCCCGGGGTGTTCGTGCCTCGGCCCGAGACCGAGGTGCTCGTCGAACGCGTGACCGAAGAACTCGGTGCCACGCCCGCGGGCCACATCGCCGACCTCGGCTCGGGGTCGGGCGCGATTGCGATCACGCTGGCACGCCGGGCGGCAGGGCGCGAAGTGTTTGCCTTCGAGTCCTCTCCCTATACCTGGCCCTGGCTGCGCCGAAACATCAACGCACTCGCACCCGAGGTTGTGCCCCGCTTCGGCGACTGGCGCGCCTCGATCGACCGCATCGACGGCGAGTTCGCGGCCCTCGTCTCGAACCCGCCATATGTTCCGGCGCGCGAGATCCCCCGCGACCCCGAGGTGCGACTGTTCGACCCAGAGGCCGCGCTCTACTCGGGCTCGGACGGGCTCGACGAGATTCGCCGCATTGCGGAGGTCGCCTCCGAGCGACTCGTGCCGGGCGGGTTCGTGGCCGTGGAGCACACCGAAGACCAAGGGGGATCGGTACGGCAGCTGTTCGGCGACGCGGGTCTCGTCGGTTCGTTCACGATTCAAGACCTCGCCGAACGGGATCGCCATACGTTCGCACGTCGCCCCGACTAGACTGGGCGACGTTATGCCAGATGTATATGACCTCGCTCAGCCGCCGCAACTCCTCGCCGGGATGCGCGAGGCCCGCGGCGCGGTCGCTCGCGGCGACGTCATCGTGATGCCGACCGACACGGTCTACGGGATCGCCGCGAACGCGTTCGACGCGTCCGCCATTGGAAAGCTGCTTGCGGCGAAGGGACGCGACCGCACCTCGCCCCCGCCGGTGCTTGTGGCGAGCGCGTCGGCGGTTGACGCGTTGGCGCGCGAGGTTCCCGAGGTCATCCGCACGCTCGTCGAGCAGCATTGGCCGGGACCCCTCACCGTAATCTTGCCGGCGCAGCCGAGCCTCCAGTGGGACCTGGGTGAGACGCACGGCACCGTCGCCCTGCGCATCCCGAACAACGAGTTCGCCCTCGAGTTGCTCAAAGAGACCGGGCCGCTCGCCGTCTCATCGGCCAACAAGCACGGCGAGCCCGCGCCCGGCAACGTGCAGGATGCGGTCGCCCAGCTCGGCGACGATGTGCAGATCTTCTTGGACGCGGGCGAGGTCGGTGGAGCCGCCTCGACGATTGTCGACGCTACGGGACTCACCGCGCGCGACCCCCTGCCGGCCCGCATCGTGCGAGCGGGTGCGCTCGAACGCGCGCAAATCGCGGAGGTGCTCGGCGACCAGCTTGAGCCAGATCGAGGGACTCTCGTCTAGGTGCTCTTTTACGCAAGGGTCATCCTGATCGCCGCGGTGCTGGCCTTCCTTGCCTCCTGGCTGGTGTACCGCGTGGCGATGCGCTATCGCTGGTACCCCGCCGTGCGCGAACGTGACGTGCACACGACCCCAAAGCCCCGACTCGGCGGCGTCGCGATGTACTTTGCGTTCCTCGCGACGATCGCGATTGCGACGCAAATCAGCTGGTTTCAACTCGTATTTGCGAACCAGACGAGACTCTGGGGCTTGATCGGCGCCGCGACCCTCATCGTGATCGTGGGCGTGATCGACGACATCGTCGATCTCGACTGGATGATCAAGCTCGCGGCACAGATCGTCGCGGGGCTGATCCTCGCGTTTTCGGGTGTCGCGATCACCTCGCTGCCCATCGGTGGTGTCACGGTGGCGTCGCAGTGGATGTCGGTGCTCGCGACAGTGCTCGCGGTCGTGCTCGTCATGAACGCGGTCAACTTCATCGATGGCCTCGACGGACTCGTCGCCGGCGTTGCGATCATTTCGGGCGGCGTGTTCCTGCTCTACAGCTATTTCCTCACCGAATCGCTCTCGTCGAGCCGTTTCACCCTGGCGGCGCTGTTGTCGGCGCTCGTGGTCGGCGTGTGCGTCGGCTTTCTGCCCTGGAACTGGAACCCGTCGAAGATGTTCATGGGTGACGGCGGCGCGCTGCTGATTGGCCTGCTCATGGCCGCGTCGACGATCGCCGTCACCGGCGAGATCGACCCGAGCCTCATCAGCCGTGATGCGCTCATGCCCGCCTTCCTCCCGCTACTGCTGCCATTTGCGGTCCTCGTGGTGCCGCTTGTCGATTTCATCCTCGCGGTGGTGCGCCGGCTCAGCGCCGGCAAGTCGCCGTTCACGGCAGACCGCAAACACCTGCACCATCGACTCCTCGACATGGGGCACACGCAGCGTCGCGCCGTGCTGATTTTCTACGCCTGGGCCACCGTGGTGGGTGTCGGGGCCCTGCTCGCGTTCCTCGTGCAGCCGATCTGGATTTCTGGCGTGTTCCTCGTGCTCGGCATGATCGTGTGCAGCATCCTCACGATTTCGCCGATGTCGCTGCGCAAACGAATGGAGGTCGAGGCACAGCGCTCGCCCGAACTCGACGACGACGCCCACGATCCGCTCGACGAACTTGGCGGCACGCAGTCCGATCGTGACCGGGCGGCTGATCCGGCTCCCGTCGCGCTGACAGAGCGCCTCCGCGGTCTCATCCCCACCCGCTCCTTGCCGAACGACGACAAAGGAAACTCATGACCTCCTCCACGAACCCCCCCACCAGCGTGCCCGTAATGCGACGTGTGCTGAGGTGGTCGCTGCTGCTGACCCTGGCGATCGCTGTCATCGGGGGAGTGATCGGCTACTTTGTCGCGGACTGGCCCGGCGTCTGGTCGGCGCTCGTGGCCGCCGGCGTGACGCTCCTGTTCACTGGGCTTACGGTGCTGTCGATCATCCTCGCCGCGCGGTTCGACCCGATGTTCTTCATCGCCGTGATTCTCGGCATGTGGATCCTCAAATTCATCGCGTTCCTCGGTGTGCTCGCGATCGTGAAGGCCTTCGACTTCACCCATGACTGGATGCTCTGGTCGACAATGATGGCCGCGATGGTGGGTCAACTCGCGATCGACATCATCGTGGTGCAGCGCAGCCGACAGCCGTATGTCAGCGACGTCGCGCTGCCGGGTGAAAATGACGACAAGTCGTAGATTTATTTCCGTCAACCGCCCCGGCGTGAGTGTGTGGGCTGTGAATTGTTGCTACAGTAATTAAGTCGAAAAACGCCAGTGGCCGTTCACCTGGCACAGCGTCGAAGACATAGCCGTCAACCGCCGCACGATCGCGATTCTTGAGTCGTGCAACGAGACAGGAGACCCCTCTGTACGCTTCGGCCTTGAATCTGATGACGGGATTCTCGTTCACCTCCGGTGACGGAGGATTCCACGCGCCGAACATCGATGAGGAGCTCTTTCCTCCGGCGCTTCTGTTTGACGGGACTCCGTTCGAGATCAGCCGGGTCATCCTCGTTCGTCTGATTGCGGTCGCAATTCTCCTGCTGCTGTTCTGGATCGCCCTCCGCCGGCCGAAGATCGTGCCGACGAAGTTGCAGTCGCTTGTCGAAATGGGCGTCGGCATGATCCGCGACGGTGTCGTGTTCGACATGCTCGGCGAGCGCATCGGCAAAAAGTACCTGCCGTACATCCTCACGGTGTTCTTCGGTGTGCTGTTTATGAACATCACCGGCGTGATCCCGCTGCTCAACATTTCGGGTAACGCGCTGATGGGCATGCCGCTGGTACTCGCGATTTGCACGTACGTGGCCTTCATCTACGCGGGTATCCGCGAAGCTGGCGCGGGCACGTTCTTCAAGAACGCGCTCTTCCCGTCGGGTGTGCCGTGGCCGCTCTACATTCTGCTCACACCGATCGAGCTCGTGAACACCTTCGTGGTGCGTCCGCTTTCGCTCGCGCTGCGACTCATGCTCAACCTCATGGTCGGCCACTTGCTGCTCGTGCTCTGCTTCTCGGCGACCGCGTTCTTCTTCGGCATGCTGAACGTCTGGAGCACCATGGGCATCCTCACACTGTTTGGCGGCTTCTTCATGACGCTCGTCGAGCTCCTCGTTGCCGTGCTGCAGGCGTACGTGTTCGCTCTGCTCACCACGAGCTACATCCAGCTTTCGGTCGCCAAGGAGCACTAGCCACTCGGCTAGCGCACCGCGCGAACGATTCCCCAATGAATCTCAACTGAACACCGACTGATCGCTCCACCCTGGCGCGATTTTCCAACCGGAAGGAAACCCCTGTGGACAACACCACGCTCGCCGAGATCTCGGGCAACATTGCGACCGTCGGCTATGGCCTCGCCGCAATCGGCCCTGGTATCGGTATCGGTATCGTCGCCGGCAAGACCGTTGAGGCCATGGCTCGCCAGCCTGAGATGGCCGGTCGCCTGCAGACCACCATGTTCCTCGGTATCGCATTCACCGAGGTGCTCGCCTTCATCGGCATCGCAACCCCGTTCATCTTCGGCTAGTAAGGCACTTCCAATATGGGCATCATGAACTACGGACCTGCCCTCGCGCAGGTCGGTGGCGGGAACTCCTTTGGCTGGGACCCCAGCCTGCTGTTCCCCGCTACCTACGACATCTTTTGGTCACTTGTCGTGCTCGTGGTGCTCCTGCTGTTCTTCTGGAAGTTCGTCCTTCCGCAGCTGAACCAGATGCTCGAGGAGCGGGCCGCCAAGATCGAAGGTGGCATCGAAAAGGCCGCCGCCGTTCAGGCCGAGGCTGACGCTCGTCGCGACGAGTACGAGAAGCTGCTGGCAGACGCCCGCACCGAGGCCGCTGAGATTCGCGAAAAGGCACGCGCCGAAGGCGAATCGATCAAGGCTGAGAAGAAGCAGGAGACTCAGAACGAGCTCGACCGCATGACGAAGTCGGCAAAGGAGCAGATCGAAGCGGAGCGCCAGTCGGCCATCGTTTCGCTGCGCCAGGAAGTCGGCACCCTCGCGATCGACCTCGCTTCGCGCGTCGTTGGAGAGAACCTCTCGGACGACCAGCGCTCCGCAGCGTACGTCGACCGCTTCCTCACTGACCTCGACGAGAAGGCTGAGACGAACCGCTGATGCGCACTGCAACCAAGCACGCCCTCGAAGCCGTCAAGCGCGAGGTCGACACGCTCACCGCTGCGGACGCTGACTCGGCGCGCAAGCTGTTCGACGTGGCGGAAACGCTCGCGTCGAACAAGCAGCTGGCCGTGGCGCTGGTTGACCGTAGTGCTGACGCGGCGGCCAAGCGCGCGCTGGCACGACGCGTGTTTGGCGAGCGCATCGGCATCGGCGCGAGCAACGTGCTCGACGCTGCGGTCAGCCAGAAGTGGCAGTCGGAGCGGCAGCTCGTGCAGGCCATCCAGGACGCCGGCATCCGCGCCGTCGCCCAGGTGAGCGGTGCACACGAGCGCATCGGCGCCGAGCTCGACCAGTTCCTCGAGACCATCTCGTCGAACGGTGAACTCGAACTCGCATTCGGCTCCCGCCTCGCGGATGGTCAGAGCAAGGTCACCCTACTCGAACGACTGTTCGCCCCCAGCTTGAGCGCCGAGACCCTCGACGTTCTGCGATCGTTGCTGACCCTCCCGAGCTCACAGCGCATCCGTCGCCTTGCCGCGACCGCGCGCGAGAGCGTGGCGGACCAGGCTGGTCGGCAGGTCGCGATTGTTACGGTCGCCCGGGCCCTGCCCGAGGCACAGCTGGATCGTCTTCGCGTCGCGCTCACGAAACGCTTCGGCCACGATGTGGCCGTCAACCAGGTCATCGACCCCTCGGTAGTGGGCGGTATGCGTGTGGAATTCGGTGACGAAGTCATCGACGACACCGCCGCAGCACGCCTGAAGAATCTTCGCCTGCAGCTCGCCTAGCAGCGCATCGAACGCGGGGCGACGCCCCAACGACAAGGGAAGAACATGTCAGAACTTACGATTAACCCGGAGGAGATCCGCAGCGCGCTCAGCGACTTTGCGAACTCCTACCGTCCCCAGGGCGCCGAGGCTACCGAGGTCGGAACCGTCATCTCGGCGGCCGACGGTATTGCCCGCATCGAGGGCCTGCCCTCGACCATGGCCAACGAGCTGCTCCGCTTCGCCGACGGCACCCTCGGCCTCGCGCAGAACCTTGAAGAAGACCAGATCGGTGCCATTGTGCTCGGCCCGTTCGGCGGCATCGTCGAGGGTATGGAAGTCACCCGCACCGGCGAGGTCCTCTCGGTTCCGGTCGGCGAGGGCTACCTCGGCCGCGTTGTCGACCCGCTCGGCGCACCGATGGACGGCCTCGGCGAGATCACCGGTATCGAGGGCCGTCGAGCCCTCGAGCTCCAGGCTCCCGGCGTTATGGCCCGCCAGTCGGTTGAAGAGCCGCTCGAGACCGGCATCAAGTCGATTGACGCGATGATCCCGATCGGCCGTGGCCAGCGCCAGCTGATCATTGGCGACCGCCAGACGGGTAAGACCGCCATTGCGATCGACGCGATCATCAACCAGAAGGCGAACTGGGAGACCGGTGACCCCTCGAAGCAGGTTCGCTGCATCTACGTCGCCATCGGACAGAAGGGCTCGACCATTGCTTCGGTGCGCGGCGCGCTCGAAGAGGCCGGCGCCCTCGAGTACACGACTATCGTCGCGTCGCCCGCATCCGACCCGGCCGGCTTCAAGTACCTCTCGGCATACACCGGCTCGGCCATCGGCCAGCACTGGATGTACGGCGGCAAGCACGTGCTCATCGTGTTTGACGACCTGTCGAAGCAGGCCGAGGCCTATCGCGCCGTGTCGCTGCTGCTGCGTCGCCCGCCGGGCCGCGAGGCGTACCCGGGTGACGTCTTCTACCTGCACTCGCGCCTCCTCGAGCGTTGCGCGAAGCTCTCGGATGCGCTCGGTGCGGGGTCGATGACCGGTCTTCCGATCATCGAGACCAAGGCGAACGACGTCGGTGCGTACATCCCCACCAACGTCATCTCGATCACCGACGGCCAGATCTTCCTGCAGTCCGACCTCTTCCTCGCGAACCAGCGCCCGGCGGTCGACGTCGGTGTGTCGGTTTCTCGAGTTGGTGGTGCGGCCCAGCGCAAGCACATCAAGAAGGTTTCGGGCACGCTGAAGATCGACCTTGCGCAGTACCGCGACCTCGCGGCGTTCTCGATGTTCGCATCCGACCTCGACGACACGACCAAGCGTCAGCTCGACCGCGGTGCGCGCCTAACTGAGCTCCTCCGCCAGGGCCAGTACAGCCCGTACCCGATCGAAGAGCAGGTCGTTTCGATCTGGGCCGGCACCAACGGCAAGCTCGACAAGGTCGAGGTCTCGGACGTGCTGCGCTTCGAGCAGGAACTGCTCGACTACCTCAAGCGCAACACCGACGTGCTCGACCGTCTGCGCGCCTCGGGCAAGCTTGAGGATGAGACCATTGCGGCCATGGACAAGGGCATCGACGACTTCACCGCGAGCTTCCGTAGCTCCGACGGCAGGGGCATCGGCAAGCCCGGTCGCGAAGAATTCGACGCTGCGGAAGCCGAGGACGTGAACCAGGAGCAGATCGTCCGCGGTAAGCGCAAGTAGTCGGCGACGGGAGCGAGAGGAGAACCATGGGAGCACAGCTTCGCGAGTACCGAGCCCGCATTAAGTCGGCTCAGACGATGCAGAAGGTCACGAGTGCCATGGAGTTGATCGCGACTTCGCGTATCGCCAAGGCTCGTCGTCGAATGGAAGAGTCCAACCCGTACGCCCGGGCCGTGACGCAGGCGGTTTCGGCCGCCGCGACCTACGCCGACATCGATCACGTCCTGCTCAACGAGCACGACGAAGTCAAGCGCGCTGCGATCGTCGTATTTACGAGCGACCGCGGCCTCAACGGCGCCTTCTCGTCGGGTGTGTTGAAGGAATCCGAAGAACTGGCGACCATGCTGCGCGAGCAGGGCAAGGAAGTCGTGTTCTACCTTGTCGGACGCAAGGCGGTTGGCTACTTCACCTTCCGCCGGCGCACGTTCGAGCAGGAGTGGACCGGCACGACCGAGAAGCCGGTCTTCGGCACCGCTAAGGAGATCGGTAAGGCGCTGGTCGAGCGCTTCACCGACCACCACACGACCGGCGGCGTGCAGGAAATCCACGTCATCTACAACCGCTTTGTCAGCATGGTTACCCAGGACCCCACCACGGTTCGCCTGCTGCCGCTCGAGGTTGTCGAGGGCGAAGCCGGCGAGTCCGGCATGGAAGACCTCTTCCCGCTCTACGACTTCGAGCCCGACCCGGCCTCCGTGCTTGACGCGCTGCTGCCGGTCTACATCGAGGCACGCCTGTTCAACGCCATGCTGCACTCCGCGGCAAGCGAGCAGGCCGCACGCCAGCGGGCAATGAAGGCAGCATCCGACAACGCCCAAGAATTGGTGCGTGACTACAGCCGGCTTGCCAACAACGCCCGCCAGGCTGAAATTACGCAGCAGATTAGCGAAATCGTGAGCGGCGCGGACGCGCTCGCTTCTTGACCCGCGCTGAACACGAAGAAAAGGACACCTCAAATGACGACGAACGCGACGTTCGAACAGTCCACGGCCCCTGCGGCCGCGGGCGTCGGTCGCATCGCTCGAATTACGGGCCCGGTGGTCGACATCGAGTTCCCGCATGACGCGATGCCCGGCATTTACAACGCCCTGAAGACGCAGGTCACCATGGGCGAGGAGAGCTTCGAGCTGACGCTCGAGGTTGCCCAGCACCTCGGCGATGACCTCGTCCGCGCCATTGCGATGAAGCCGACCGACGGTCTCGTCCGTGGCCAGGAGGTCACGGACACCGGCGGGCCCATCACGGTCCCCGTTGGCGACGTGACTAAGGGCAAGGTCTTTAACGTGACCGGTGACGTGCTCAACGGCTCGATGATCAACGAGCCGTACGAGATCACCGAGCGCTGGCCGATCCACCGCGAGCCGCCGGCATTCGACCAGCTCGAGTCGAAGACCGAGATCTTCGAGACCGGTATCAAGGTCATCGACCTCCTCACCCCTTACGTGCAGGGTGGCAAGATCGGCCTCTTCGGTGGTGCCGGTGTTGGCAAGACGGTGCTCATCCAGGAGATGATCACGCGTGTTGCCCAGGACCACGGTGGCGTGTCGGTGTTCGCCGGCGTCGGTGAGCGTACCCGTGAGGGTAACGACCTCATCTACGAGATGGAAGACATGGGCGTCCTGGACAAGACCGCCCTTGTGTTCGGCCAGATGGACGAGCCGCCGGGGACCCGTCTGCGCATCGCGCTCACCGGCCTCACCATGGCCGAGTACTTCCGCGATGTGCAGAACCAAGACGTCCTCCTGTTCATCGACAACATCTTCCGCTTCACGCAGGCAGGTTCGGAGGTGTCGACCCTGCTGGGTCGCATGCCTTCGGCCGTGGGCTACCAGCCGAACCTGGCAGACGAGATGGGTCTGCTGCAGGAGCGCATCACCTCGACGCGCGGTCACTCGATTACGTCGCTCCAGGCCATCTACGTGCCTGCTGACGACTACACCGACCCGGCCCCCGCGACGACGTTTGCGCACCTCGACGCCACCACGGAGCTCTCGCGGGCAATTGCCTCGCGTGGTCTCTACCCGGCCGTCGACCCGCTAGCCTCGACCAGCCGCATCCTCGACCCGCAGTACGTCGGTGACGACCACTACCGTGTCGCGACCGCGGTGAAGCAGATTCTGCAGAAGAACAAAGAACTCCAGGAGATCATCGCGATCCTCGGTGTTGACGAGCTCTCTGAAGAAGACAAGATCACCGTGTCGCGCGCACGCCGCATCCAGCAGTTCCTCTCGCAGAACACCTACACCGCGATTCGCTTCACCGGTGTCGAGGGTTCGACCGTGAGCATCAAGGACTCGGTGGAGGGCTTCGACGCGATCGTTCGCGGCGACTTCGACCACGTTGCTGAGCAGGCGTTCTTCAACGTCGGCGCGATCTCGGACGTGGAAGAGAAGTGGGCCCAGATGCAGAAGGAAATGAACTAGCGCATGGTCAACTCCGCAAACCAGCTGCACGTGACCGTCGTTTCGGCGACGGCCACCGTGTGGGAAGGCCAGGCGAGCCAGGTCATCGCCCGCACCGTCGAAGGTGAGATCGGCATTCGTGCCGACCACACCCCGGTGCTCGCGATCCTTGCCGATGGCAAGGTGCGCGTGACCACCGCCGAGGGCAAGCAGATCCACGCGCACGCGGCGGATGGCTTCCTTTCGGTGGCGAACAACGTGGTGACCGTCGTCGCCGGTGAGGCCTCCATTACCGAGTGACCTCGTCATTTCTCGTGCTATTGCCGCCGTCCGAAACCAAATCGGACGGCGGCAATCGCCGTCTCAGCAAGAAACTCCACTGGCCCGAGCTCGAGCCGGTGCGTGCGAACGTGCGCGAAAGCCTGTTGCAGCTTGCCCATGGCTCACCCGACGCCGCGCGCTCGGCGCTCAAGATCTCGCCGAAGCTCGCTGAGACTGAGCTCGAGCGCAATCGCGCCCTCGACGATGCGCCGCGCAAACCCGCGATCGAACGGTACACGGGCGTGCTCTACGACGCCATCGCTGCCGAGACACTGTCGACCGAGGGCCGGGCCTGGGTCGAGCGCCACGTCGCCATCCATTCCGCGTTGTATGGACTGATCATGGCAGGCGACCCGATCGCGGCCTACCGGCTGTCCCACGACTCCAGACTGCCCGGGGCACCCCTCAAGCAGCGCTGGCGCACGCACATCGCCACCGCGCTGCGGGCGCATCGGGGGCCCATCCTCGACCTCCGCTCGAAGGGGTACGTCGGTTTGGGGCCGCTCGACCACGGGGCCGACCGTGCTTGGGGTGACGTGAAGGAACGTCTTGACGACGGCTCGACTCGCTCGCTCAATCACTTCAACAAGCAGAACAAGGGCCTGCTCATCCGGGCCATGGCCGAGCGCTTCGCTGGCGAGGCCGAGCCGTCCTCGCTCGCCGAGGTGATGGATGCACTCAGTTCGTTCGCGAGCTGGGAACGGCGCGCCGTCGGAACCCTCGACGTCGTCCGTTGATGGAGCGGACGTCGTACCCGAGTTGTGACTTTGCGCGTGGGTGCGCTTCGCGCGAGGTTACCGCGTTAAGGTCTTGACGTATCTCTCGTCTCGCACATTAGGAGCGAATCAATGTACGACTACCACTATGCCGCGTCGTTTGGCGTGGGGACGATCATCATCGGTCTCGTCATCGGCTTGCTCAGCTACGCTATTACCGCCTTCTTCCTCATGAAGGTCTTTGAGAAGATGAACATCGAGGGTTGGAAGGCTTGGGTGCCCATCTACAGTCAGTGGGTGCTCCTCGAGGCCGGTGGCAATCCTGGCTGGATTTCCCTGGCTTTCCTCGTCAGCTGGATTCCCTTCCTCGGGCAGCTTGCCGCCATCGCCGCCGTTGTGTTCCTCGCGATTTCGATCTACCGCATCGGCATCGGCTTCAGCAAGGAAGGCGCCTGGGTCGTCCTCTGGATCTTCCTGCCTATCGTCTGGCTCGCCATCGTCGCATTTGACAGCTCGAAGTGGCGCGGCCTGCCCGATGGCAAGGTTGCGGGCCCCTCAGCAGCCGGCGCGAACCGGGGCGTTCAGCCCTACTCGACTATGGGCTACCAGCAGCCCGGTGGCTACGCGCAGCAGCCGGGGTCGTACCCGGCACAGCCCCCGCAGCAGGGGTATGGTCAGCAGCCCGGTTACAGCCAGCAGCCGCAGCAGTTCGGCCAGCAGCCGGGTTACGGTCAGCAGCCGAATCAGTACGGCCAGCAGGCCGCCCAGCCGAACCAGTACGGCCAGCAGCCCACGCAGGGTGGCCAGCAGCAGAACCCTTATAGTCAGCAGCCCGGCCAGTCGGGCCAGCCGAACCAGTACGGTCAGCAGCCAGGCACGCCGGGTCAGACAGGCACGAACGGCGTCTCCGACAACCCGTACGGAGGGTCGAACGAGAACCCTTACGGCGGCGACTACAACCGCAATAACTCCTAGGAACCGTCAAGGTTCGCGATCGGGGAGTTCTCCACAGATCGTGGCCCCGCGGAGTAATCCACGGATTCTCTGGACCCGTCAGCGCACAGCTGGCGGGACCTTCTAGCTTGAGCGGCATGACCTCTCCACGCATCCTCACTTCGATCCACGAAGTCCTCCGCACAATCCCCGAAGTGCTCGGCTTTACGCCGACCGAATCCCTCGTCGTCATTCCCTTTAGCGGCGGCCCGAGCAGCGCCATGATCCGCGTCGACCTGCCGCAACCGGCGGGCGACGACGCCGAACACTTCAGCCATGCCGTGCTCGAGCACGTGCTTCGCCTGGGTGACGTCGAGCGTGTGTTCTTCGCCGTCTTCACCTCGAGGGCCCACGCCGGCGAGATCGCGCCATACACGATCGAACTCGAGACACTCGCACGACAGTCGAGGCGACTCGGACTCCACATCGTGGGTGGCGCCTGCGTCGCGGGTGACGCGTGGTCGGAGTACTGGGGCGCACGCGGTGGTCCCCGCGACGAGGTGGTGTCAGCGCTGGCGCCGGTGATCCCCGCCGACGTGTCCGAGGCGACCGAGATCGCTTCAGCGCCCGAAGAGGCCAGGTCGCGCGTCGAAGAGCTGCTCGCAGAACACGCCCGACTCGCCGAGATCACCGACGACGAAGTGCTGTGCGCGTGGAACCTCTACCTCGACGGCGCGCGGTGGCTCGACCCTGAGTACGAGCCGATCCTCGTAGCCCTCGTCAGCCGTGGCCTGCGTCGGCTCCGCACCCTCGAACTCATCGTCGCGAACGGCGCGCTCGGCAGCGAGATCTGCGAGCGCGTCGAGGCGATTTGGCTCGACCTCGCCGAAAACATGCCCGAGGCCGAACTAACGGGGCTCACCGAAGTGTTCGCGGACTTCATTCCGGCCGACCTGGCACGAGTCGATCGGGCGATCAGCGCGCTGCGCAGCATCGCGAGCCACGTCAGCGAGCGTGAGGCTCGTGGCGCGCTGGCCGCCCTGGCCTGGTTGACCTGCCTCGCGGGGCGCGCCTCGATCGCGAGTGAATACGCGCGCAGGGCGCTGCGTGCAGGCCATCATGCCCTCGCCGCCCAAGTGCTTGAGCGTATCGACCAGGGGTACGTGCCCGGCTGGGTCGTCGGTTCCGGATGCGCTGGGCCCGGTCGCTACAGCGAGCTCGACGACTCGGTACCCGAATGACCCTGCTCTCGCACGTTGCGGAAACCCCGGCCGAGCAGCAGGAGGTCGCGCTGGTCCTCCCCGAACTCCCGAAACGCGACCGTCCGAACGGCTTCCCGTATGTGATGGTGTTGGCCCCGATTGTGATCGCCGGGGTGCTCTTCGCCGTGCTGCAGAGCCCCTATGTGCTGATCTTTGCGGTATTTGGCCCGGTGCTCGGCATCGCGAATGTGATCGACCAGCGGGTGGGTGGGCGTCGGCGGTACCGTCGTGCGCTGCGGGAGTACGAGGGGGAGGTTGAGCGGTGCCTCGTTCAGGCCGAGGCCGCGCACGAGCGCATCCGCATGCGGGCTCGTATCGCGGCGCCGGTGCCGGAGGACATCGTCCGGGGCGCACGTGTCAACGGCCCTGGAGTCGCCCTCGGCACGACATCCGTCCGCGGCGAATTACGCACGAGCGGCGCGAACGCCGAACTCGCGACTCGGGTCACGACCACCCCGGGTATGCCGGTCGTCGTCGAAACGCGCTGCGTCGTTCTCGCCGGAGCGGCTCCGGGACTCCTCGCCCTCGCGCGAGCTGCACTGGTCGGGCTGCTCGCGACCGATCTGCAGGCACGGGTCGCCGTCGCCGGGCAAGCCCTCGGGCCGCTTCGTTCCGAGCTGGCGGCTATCGGTGTCGAACTCGCCGGTTGCGCCGATGCCGACCTGATCCTGGCCACGCACGAACCTCGAGACGTCGGCGACCGCGTATGGCTCCAGCTCGAGGCGGATCACTCCGCGACGCTCGTTGATGCCTCGGGCGTCGTAACTCGCATCGTGCCAGCCCAACTCGGCGCGCCGCAGCTTCGGGCGTGGCTGCCGACGGTAGTTGCAGCACAGGACTCTCGCCGGCGGGCAGAACAGCTCCTGCCGAGCAGCATTGGGCTCGGCGACCTCGCAGCAGCGGCGGGCCACACGGGCGCCGCGACGTTCCTCCTCGACTCGCAGGGCCCGCGAAGCGTCGATCTGATCAGCGACGGTCCACATGCGGTCATCGGTGGCACGACCGGCAGCGGCAAGAGCGAGCTGCTCGTCGCGTGGGCCGTGGCCCTCGCCTCCCAGCACAGCAGCGCTGAACTCACCCTGCTCTGCCTCGATTTCAAGGGCGGCGCCACCTTCGATGCGCTGGCATCGCTGCCGCACTGCGCCGGCATCGTAACTGACCTCGACGGAGATGACGCGGTGCGGGTCAGCGAGAGTCTGCGCGCCGAGCTTCGACGTCGCGAGCAGTGGCTGCGTGACCACGAGCTGCGCGAGCTCCCTGCCGAGGGCATCGCGGGCATGAGTCGGCTCGTTGTGCTGATCGACGAATTTCAGGCGCTCATCGGCGCGCATCCGCAGTTGCAGGAGTTGATCGCCGATGTCGCAGCACGGGGCAGGAGCCTTGGCATCCACCTCGTGCTCTGCACCCAGCGACCCACCGGAACGTTTCGTGAAGAACTGCTCGCGAACTGTTCGCTCCGCATCTGTCTGCGCGTCGAGCAGGCCAGCGATTCGCAAACGCTCCTCGGCAACACCGATGCCGCCAATATTCCGGCCGCTCAGCGAGGTCGCGCGTGGCTGCGCGTCGGCGGCACGAACTCGCTCGTGCAGGTCGCGATGGTGAATCAGCCGCTCATCGAGAGGATCGCTCGAGACGAGTGTGCGCGGCTTGCGCGTGCGGGCGCCCCGACTCCCCATGCCGTCTGGCATCCACCGCTTCCGAGCGTGCTGCCGGTGGTCGAGTCGCCGCTGAGACGGACAGACGAACTTGTTTTCGGTGAACTCGATCTGCCAGCGCAGCAGCTTCGTCGCCCGGCATCCTTGCTCGCGGGAGAACAACTGTTCGTGCTCGGTGCGGCGGGCCGCGGTCGCACCTCGGCGCTCGAGACCCTCGCCGCGGCCGCTCGACGGGCCGCATGGGAGGTTGTGCGCGTGCCGCCTGACGCCGAGGGAGCGTGGGACTCGATCGAGCGGCTCGCTGATGGTGGGGAAGGCGTCCCACGACGTCGACTCGTCGTGATCGACGACCTCGACGCCATCGAGCAGCGCCTCGGTGACGAGCATCGTGCGGCGCTGCTCGATCGGGTGCACGCCCTCGTGCGGGGCGGGTCAGAACGGGCCACGAGCATCGTCGTGTCGGCACGGCGGTGCGGAGGTCAGCTGCTGCGCATCCAGCAGCAGTGCAATCAGACGCTGCGGCTCGCGCACGTCACGCGCAATGACTGGATTTTGCAGGGTGGCGAGCCCGCAGACTGGCAGCCGAACTGGCCGCCGGGGCGCGGCAGGCTCGGCCGTGACCTCGTGCAGGTCGCGGTTGTTGAGGCCACGCCAGCGTTCGAGTCGGCGTCGCCTCGCTGGGAACCGTTCGAGATAGCAACGGCGGGAGCCGCCATCGTCGCCCGCCGCTGCGCACCGATTGCGCAGGCATTCGAACAGCACGTAGTGGCGGTGAACGCTCCGCCGACAGCGACCACGCTGCGTGAACAGGGCCTCGGCGACGCGAGCTACCTCGGCGACGTCGAGCAGTGGCTCGGTGCCTATGGCTCGCTCGCACGAGTCGCTGAGCACCGTGACATCGCCATCATCGGCATCACACCCGGTGAATGGCGGAGCCTCTTTCGGGCAGACCCGCTGCCGCCGGCAGTGCGCGACCTCGCCACGCGCGGATTCCTGCGAGCGCCGGACGGCTCGGTGCGGCGGCTCCAGGTGCGCGACGGTGTGCCGATCGCTGTTGAGGTGCCGGCCGCGCCGCAGGTCAGCGACTACAAGGTGCTGGGAACATCCTTGCCCAGCATGATGCGGCCGACCGGTTGTCCGCCGCCGAGTACCTCGAGGTGAAGCGCTGGCAGCACGCGCTGGGCACCCTCAGCGTCGATGCTGCCGGCGGCGAGCAACAGTTGCAGCGCGACGAGCATGCCGGCTCGGTTTGAGCCGTCGAGCATCTTCACCGCGACCGAGGTGCCGTCGGGTGCAACGAGCACCTGGAGCCCCTCGGCACCCGACTTCGCAAACACGCCGAGCTGTTCCATCACGACCGAGTCGGCGCGACCGGCACCCTGAATCGTCCAGGGGTGCTCGAGCTGCGCCCGCCAGATCTTTGCGGCGTTGCGGAAGATGGCAAAAGGCGAGCTTGACTGCGCCGTCGCGAACCGCGACATCGCGCGGGCCAGGCCGGTGAGGGAAATGGCAAATACGGGGGCGCCGCAGCCGTCGACACCGGTGGCGCGAATCTGCTCACCTGAGAACCGAGCCACGGTCTGGGCCACGAGCTGTTGCAGGGGGTGGTCGGGCTGCAGGTACGTCTCGACGGGCCACTCGGCGGCGCGGCAGGCCGCCAAGAAGCCGGCGTGCTTGCCCGAGCACTCCATGTAGACCGAGGCGGAGGCTTCGCCCGAACGGATGAGGGAGTCGCGACTCGCCCGATCGAGCGGCCACGCCGGCGGGCACTGCAGGGCCCGCTCGTCGAGCGCAGCGCGCCCGAGCACATCCCGCACCAGCGCGACGTGACCCGGGGTGCCGATGTGGCTCGCGCAAGCGATCGCGAGGTGCTCGCCGTCGAGCTCCGCGCCGGCCTCAAGCGACGCGAGCGTCTGCAGGGCCTTGAGCGTCGAGCGCGCGAACACGGGGGAGGCGGGGCTGCCAAGCTCGTAGAGCAACTCGCCCTCACGGCCGACGACGACCGCGCTGCCGAGGTGCCGAGACTCGACAAAACCATTGCGCGAGACCACCGCCAATTCGGCTGCGCTGTCTCCCGTGAACGTAGCCGTGGTCATCGCCGCACCTCTCGCGTCTGCTGTATCGCTCCAACCTGGCCATGTTACGCACAAGCCGCCGCCGGTGACGGTCTACCTTGGGGACTATGCCTGATCTCAGACGCGTCCTCGTGCTCGGTTCGACCGGGTCCATCGGCACCCAGACCCTCGACATCGCGCGTGCGAACCCCGATCATTTTCGGATCGTCGGGCTGAGCGCCGGCCGGAATCGCGAGCAGCTCGCCGCGCAGGCCGCGGAGTTTGGCCTCGAAAGCTCGGCGACAGCGCTCGGCGCCGAAGACGCGGAGCGTCTCGTGCGCGACGTTGAGGCCGACGTCATCGTGAACGGCATCACGGGCTCGGTGGGGCTCGGCCCGACGCTTGCGGCCCTCGAAACGGGCACCACTCTGGCGCTCGCCAACAAAGAGTCGCTCATCGTCGGGGCACCCCTCGTACGCCAGGTCGCGCGCCCCGGACAGATCGTGCCCGTTGACTCGGAGCACTCCGCGATCGCCCAGTGCCTCGCGGGCGGCACCCGGGGTGAGGTGTCTCGACTCGTGCTCACGGCGTCCGGCGGCCCATTCCGCGGGCGCACCCGTGCCGAGCTTGAGGAGGTCACCCCGGCCGACGCGCTGGCGCACCCGACCTGGGACATGGGCCGCGTGGTCACGACCAATTCTGCGACGCTGGTGAACAAGGGCCTCGAGATGATCGAGGCGAACCTGCTGTTCGACGTGCCGTTCGAGCGCATCGACGTGGTTATCCACCCGACTTCGATGGTGCACTCGATGGTGGAGTTCGCCGACGGGGCGACGATCGCGCAGGTCTCGAACCCCGACATGAAACTCCCCATCGCCCTCGCGCTCGACTGGCCGCGCCGAATCCCCGGCGCCGTCGCACCGATACGGTGGGGCGACCCGGACTTCGAGCAGACCTGGTCGTTTTCGGCACCCGACCACGAGAACTTTCCTGCCCTACGGCTCGCGCGCCTCGTCGGCGAGGCCGGCGGAGCACATCCGGCTGTGTTCAACGCCGCGAACGAGGTCGCCGTCGACGCGTTCCATGACGGTGCCCTGTCGTTCCTTGGCATCGTCGACACGGTGAGCGAAGTGGTCGACACCTATGCGGCAGAACCCGGCCCCGTGACCCGAGAGTCCCTGGCCCGCGCAGAAAGCTGGGCGCGCGCGTCCGCGAGGCAGCGCATCCTGCACCGCGCCTAAGCTCGCTCTCAAGCCTGCGGCGCTAGGCTTGCCGCTCGTGACTGGAATCGTGCTCTTCGTCGTTGGCATTCTCGCGGCCGTTCTCGGGCTCGGGATTTCCATCGCCCTGCACGAAGTCGGCCACCTGTTCTTCGCGAAGCGATTCAACGTGCGCGTGCCGCAGTACATGATCGGCTTCGGGCCGACGCTCTGGTCATTCAAGCGCGGCGAAACCGAGTATGGCTTTAAGCTGCTCCCGCTCGGCGGCTACATTTCGATGATCGGCATGTACCCGCCCGAACCCGGCAACACGGCGAAGGCCGCCGGCACGGGCATGTTCAGTCGACTCATTCAGGACGGCCGCGAGGCGAGCGCTGAGACCATCATGGTCGGCGAGGAAGACCGGACGTTCTACCGCCTGCCAGTGTGGAAGCGCCTGCTGATCATGTTCGGCGGGCCGATTATGAATTTCGTGCTCGCGGCGATCATCTTCTCGATCGTCGCGGTTGGTTTCGGTGTCTACCAGCCGACTACGAGGGTCGGCGACGTCTACGAGTGCGTCGTGCCCGCCGGCAGCGAGACGTCGGCCGACGAGTGTGACGAACCCGCGCCGGGCGCAGCCGCGGGCCTGCTTCCCGGTGACACGATCACCGCGCTGAACGGTTCGCCGCTGAGCGGCTGGGACGAACTGCAGAGCACGATCCGCGTTTCGGCGGATGTGCCACTCACTCTCACGGTCGAGCGCGGCGACGAGACGCTTGACCTCACCGTGACGCCGCGTCCGAACGAGATCTACGTCACCGACCCCCAGACCGGTCAGGTGGTCGAGGACGACAACGGCAACCCGATCACCGAAACGGTCGGATTCGTCGGCTTCACGGCGGTGAGCGCGCGTCAGCAGCAAGACCTCACCTTCGTGGGGGAGATGTACTGGGACAACCTCACCAGCGTCGCCAACGTGATCGTGACGATGCCGGAGCGGGTCGTGCAGATGTTCCAAGCCGGGTTCCTCGGCGCTGAGCGCGACCCCTACGGTCCCATGAGCGTCGTCGGTGTGGGCCGCATCACGGGCGAGGTGGTCTCGATGGAAGACACGCCGGTGCTTGATCGGGTCGCCACGGTGCTCTCGATCGTCGGCTCGCTCAACGTGATGCTCGGCGTGCTCAACCTCGTGCCGCTGCCGCCGCTCGACGGCGGGCACATCGCGGCCGCGCTCTGGGACGGGCTGCGCCGCTGGTGGGCGCGTCTGCGCGGCAAGCCAGACCCGGGCCCGTTTGACGCGGCGAAGCTGCTGCCCGTCACGATGGTGATGGCGACCGTGCTCATCCTCATCGGCGCACTGTTCATCTTCACCGACATCGTGAACCCGATCAGCCTGTTCTCTTCGCCCTAACGAGCGGCGTGATCGCTGATAGAGCAATCGGGAATACCGCGGTCGAAGGCGCTCCCGCGTAAACTGGCGATGTGCCTGCAGTAAATCTCGGACTTCCCAGCGTCCCCTCCGTCATCACCCCGCGCCGCAAGACTCGCAAGGTCAAGCTCGGCTCGACGTTCGTTGGCGGCGACGCGCCCGTCTCGGTGCAGTCGATGACCACGACGCCGACCACCGACATCAACGCGACGCTGCAGCAGATCGCCGAGCTCACGGCATCGGGCTGCGACATCGTGCGCGTCGCGGTGCCGAGCCGTGACGATGCCGAGGCGCTGCCGATCATCGCGAAGAAGAGCCAGATTCCGGTCATCGCCGACATCCACTTCCAGCCGAACTACGTGTTCCAGGCCATCGACGCCGGCTGCGCGGGCGTGCGCGTGAACCCGGGCAA
Organism: Gulosibacter sediminis; assembly: GCF_030011715.1. Classification (NCBI taxonomy): domain Bacteria; kingdom Bacillati; phylum Actinomycetota; class Actinomycetes; order Micrococcales; family Microbacteriaceae; genus Gulosibacter; species Gulosibacter sediminis. Next base: position 96,155 of record NZ_JASCYH010000001.1, read on the forward strand.
CATCCGCAAGTTCGACGACAAGGTGGGCGACATCGCGAAGGCGGCGAAGGACGCCGGGGTTGCGCTGCGCATCGGCGTGAACGCGGGTTCGCTCGAGCCGTCGCTGTTGCAGAAGTACGGCAAGCCCACCGCAGAGGCGCTCGTCGAGTCGGCGGTGTGGGAGGCGAGCCTCTTCGAAGAACACGACTTCCACGACTTCGGCATTTCGGTGAAGCACAACGACCCCGTCGTCATGGTGCGTGCCTACCGCATGCTCTCCGAGCGCGGCGACTGGCCGCTGCACCTCGGCGTGACCGAGGCCGGCCCGGCGTTCCAGGGCACGATCAAGTCGGCCGTCGCCTTCGGCTCGCTACTGTCCGACGGCATCGGCGACACGATTCGCGTGTCACTTTCGGCACCGCCGGTCGAAGAGGTCAAGGTCGGCCTGCAGATCCTGCAGTCGCTCAATCTGCGCCAGCGTCGCCTCGAAATCGTCTCGTGCCCGTCCTGCGGTCGCGCTCAGGTCGACGTTTACACGCTCGCCGACTCGGTGCAGGAAGGGTTGAAGCACCTCACGGTGCCGATCCGTGTCGCGGTCATGGGTTGCGTCGTCAACGGACCCGGTGAGGCCCGCGAGGCCGACCTCGGTGTCGCCAGCGGAAACGGCAAGGGCCAGATCTTCGTCAAGGGCGAGGTCATCAAGACAGTGCAGGAAGACCAGATCGTCGAAACGCTCATCGCGGAAGCCGAGCGTATCGCGGCGGAGATGCCGTCGGATGTGCAGGGCACGCCCGAAGTCATCGCCTAGTTCTGCTTCGGGGCCGACTTCGGTTTGACGCAGTCGCGAGCGAGGGCTGCGTACGATGGCCTGCATGACTGCCTCCCGCATCACCCACGACGATCTCGCAATAGCGTACGACCTCACCGGCAGGATCGGCACCGCACTTGAAAGTCGGGTGGTGGGGCAGGACCGCCTACGGCAGACGCTGCTCATCGGCTTGCTAACGGGCGGCCACGTGCTGCTCGAATCCGTGCCAGGTCTCGCGAAGACGACGGCGGCAGAAACGCTCGCTGCGGCGCTCGGCGGAGAATTTCGGCGCATCCAGTGCACTCCCGATTTGCTGCCGAGCGACATCATCGGCACGCAGGTCTACGACGCGGTCGAGGCCCGCTTCGAGACCCGGCTCGGCCCAGTGCACGCGAACGTCGTGCTGCTTGACGAGATCAACCGTTCGAGCGCGAAGACCCAGTCGGCGATGCTCGAGGCGATGCAGGAGCGTCAGACCACAATCGGCGGCAAGCGTTACCCGCTGCCCGACCCGTTCCTCGTGATCGCCACGCAGAACCCGATAGAGCAGGAGGGCACCTACGTGCTCGCCGAGGCGCAGCTCGACCGCTTCATGCTCAAGGACGTGCTCGACTACCCGCAGCCGCACGAGGAGGCCGAAGTGCTGCGCCGCATCGACGCGGGCGTGTTCCTCGACCATCCGGCGCCCGTGGCCTCGCTCGAGGAGGTCCTGGAGTTACAGGAGCTCACGCGTCGGGTCTACGTCGACCCGGCGATCACCGAGTACATCGTGTCGATCGCCTATGTCACCAGGCACGTCGACCAGTACCTCGACCCCGACGTCGCGCGCCTGGTCGAGGCGGGCGTCTCGCCGCGTGCGTCGATCAACTTCACCGCGGGTGCCCGTGCGGTCGCGCTGCTGCAGGGCCGCGACCACGTGATCCCCGAGGATGTGCGCTCGCTCGCATACCGCGTCCTGCGCCACCGCGTGCTGCTCGGCTTTGAGGCCGAGGCGACCGGCGTTCGGCCCGAGCAGGTCATCGACGCGATCCTGCAGGCGGTTCGTACCCCGTGACCGAAGAGGCACTGCTGACGCGCGTCAAGACCAAACTCTTTCTGCGGTCTCGGCGACGTGCGACGCACCTGCTTGAGGGCCAGTACGCGGCGATGCATCGCGGTCGCAGCATGGACTTCGATGACCTGCGCGAATATGAGCCGGGCGACGAGGTGGCCGACATCGATTGGAACGCCTCGGCACGCTCCGGTACGACGCTCGTGCGCCGCTGGGCCGACGAGCGGCGCAACCGCGTCTGCTTCGTCATGGATTCGGGCCGAAACATGGCCACCGGCTCGACCGGCGGCGACCCGAAGCGTGACATCGCGATCATGGCGGCCGGTGCGCTCGGCTACATCGCGCAGCGCCATGGCGACGAAGTCGCCTTCATCAGCGGCAACGCCGACGGGATCCAGCAACTTCCGTTTCGCGCGACCGAGGGGTCGCTCGAGCGCGGTCTTCGGGCCGCGGGCGCACCGATCGCGGTTGATGGCGCCCGCAGCGACGTGATCAGCTTGCTCGAGCGCGCCCGCGTCACGCTCAAGCAGCGGATGTTCGTGGTGGTCATCGCCGATGAACTGCGGCTGGATGAGCGGCTACGTGAGCAGCTCGGCGCGCTTTCGGCCGCGCACCAACTCGTGTGGATCGAGGTCGGCGATGGTGACCCCATCGGGCGCGGTGGGCAAGCCACCAGCTTTGACGTCGACGGCGGCTGGGAGATGCCACGCACGCTCGCTCGCTCGCCGAAGCTGCGCCGAGAGCTTGACGCCGCCATGGCCGAGCGCGCCCGCGAACTGCGCACCGAGCTCGAGCGCCGAGGCGTGTCGCATACGCGCATCGAGCGCGTCGATGGCGCAGTGCCGGCGCTGCTCGAACTCCTGCGAGTGAGGCAGCATGCCCGGATTTGATTTCGCGAGCGCCACCACGCCGCCCGAGCTGCCGGGCGAGGTGCTGCCGCTCGTCGGCTACAGCGCGTTTTGGCTTTGGCTTGGCATCGGGTTCATCGCGCTCGTTGTTGTCTACTACCTGCTCGTGTGGGTGTTTACCCGCGACCCTTCGCGCACGAACGAAGCTGAGCACGACGAGACCATGGATGTGGACGCCGCTCGGGCCCAGGCATTCGCGCGGGTCGATACCATCGAACGACAGGCCAGCTCGGGTGAACTCGACGATCGCTCCGCCTACGAGCAGCTCAGCGCGACCATGCGCGAGTTCGTGGCCGAGGCCACCGGCGTTCCCGCCGACCACATGACCCTGGCCGACCTCTCGCGCACACAGCTGCAGGGCACGACGAGAACGGTGGCGCAGCTCTACCCGGGTATCTTCGCGCCCGAGGCGCAGCGTGATGTAGCGGCGGCAACACGGGATGCGAGGGCGGTGATTTCGGGATGGAACTAGCATTCTGGTGGTTGCCCATCGCCGTAATCGTGGTGCTGATCGCGGTGATTGCCGCGGGGTGGTGGCTCGGCCGGCGCCGAACGGCCGGCCGAGCAATCGCGAATTCCTGGCGCGTGACCGAGCTGCCTGGTTATCGAACGGCACTCGCCCGGTCTGGCCTGTTCATTGGCGTCACCGCCGTGGTGCTCGCCCTCGTGCTCGCGACCGGTACCGTTGCGGCGGCGCGCTGGGTCTACACGCGAGTCGAGACTCCCGAGAAATACAACCGCGACATCGTGCTCTGCCTGGATGTGTCGGGGTCGATGACTGAGTACGACGCCGACGTGATTGATCGCTACCTCGAAATGCTGCCCGGCTTCGAGGGCGAACGCATGTCGCTCGTGCTCTGGAACTCGTCCGCGGTGCCTGTCTTCCCGCTCACCGACGACTATGCGTTCGTCGAAGACCAACTCAAGACGGTACGGGACGCCATGAAGTCCGGCACGGGGTCCGCGGTGTATACGAGCGGAACGCTTACCCGGCCCGGCGCCTCGCTCGTCGGCGACGGCCTCGCCTCGTGCGTCATGCAGTTCCCGGGGGCCGAGCCGTCCTCCACCGAACCGCCGGTCGACGACGGCCGCTCGAGGTCGATCATTCTCGCTACCGACAACGTCGTGAACGGGGCCCCGACCGTGTCGCTCGAGCAGGCGGCCGCGTACGCCCGCGACAACTTCATCACGGTGTTCGGTCTTGACGCGAACGAGTACCGAGACGCCTTCGCGGCCGAGTACGAGGGCGTCATGACCGAGTACGAGTTCCCGTACTTCCCACTCACCGCGGAGGACTCGGTCGACGAGATCGTGGACACGATCACGAGCGAGCAGACGAGCAAGATTCAGGGCGCTCCGCAGCTCTACGTCATCGACCGCCCCGAGTTCTGGCTGTGGGGACTGCTCATCGGTATTCCGGTGTTCCTCGTGTGCGCGAGGAGGCTGCGCATATGACCTGGGATCCCATGCTCCCGCCGTGGCTCCTCGTGGTCATCGCGGCGCTGCTGGTCGGCTACGTCGGTTTCGCGGCCGTCCGCGCGCCCGCGCGGGCCCGGCTGATGTGGCTCGGTCGCCTGGTGATGGTGCTCGCGCTCGTGGGAGCCCTCGCGCGCCCGGGCATCGGCACCTACTCGGCGAACGTCGCGAACGATGCGGTCGACGTCGTGTTTGTCGTCGATACTTCAGCGTCGGTCGGGGCGGAAGACTGGGGGAGTACCGCGGTGCGGCTTGAGGGCATGAAAGACGACATCAAGCAGCTCGCCGCGGAGCACCCAGGGGCCCGCTTCGCCATGATCACCTTCAATTCGGTCGCCTCGCAGCGATTGCCGTTCACGAGCGATGCGACGGCGCTGCAGGAGGCGGTCGACCTGCTGACGCCGGAAGATGGCTTCTATGCGATGGGCTCCTCACCCACGATTGCGGCCGACCTCCTGCACGACGTGCTGCAGGATGCGGTCGAGGCCGACCCTGAGGGCGAGCGCGCCCGCGTCGTCTACTACCTCGGTGATGGCGAAGACACGCTCGGCAGCGATGCCAACGACTTCTCGGAATCCGCGGGACTCGTGCAGGGCGGCAGCGTGCTCGGTTACGGGACGAAGGCCGGCGGAAAAGTGCGAGCTTATGACACCTATGGCCGCAACTACACCGACTACCTCTATGACTACGGCACCTATGAGCCGGGAGTCTCGAAGATCGACGAGGAGACGCTCGATGGCATCGCGCAGCAGCTGCGGGTGAGCTACCAGCACCGCGACGCAAACTCGGAACCCGAGGCGGCGCAAGTCGATGTGCGCCGCGGCACCTTGGCACCCGAGGCCGCCAACCGCATGAGCTTCCCGGTCTACTGGGTGTTCGCGCTGGTCATTGTCGGGTGGTTGCTCGTTGAGAGCTTCCTGCTCGTGCGCGCCGGGCGAGAGGTGCGCGATGCGCTGAGCGAGCAGGAGCGGCGCGAGGATGCGCGTGCCGTCGGGGCGGGTGACGACGCGTGAGTGACGAGATGAACGACTTTGTGAGCGATCGCACGGTGCGTCACCAGCGAAAGCAGAAGGTGCAGGACCCCGCGATCTCAGCGGCGCGTCGGCGCAGGCGACTTCGCCGTCGCCTCATGCTGTGGAGCCTGCCGTTCTCGATCGCCTTGCTGTTGGTGTCGGCAAAGCTCATTTCGCAGCACGCGATCGCCCAGACCGCGCTGAGCCAGTATTCGCAGGCCGAGTATGAGGGCTCGCTGAATACCTCCGGCCAGCTGAAGTTTGCCAATGTCGTCGAGCCGTGGAAGCCCTTCTACAACATGGGCACGAACTACCTGCGACTGGATGCACTGGCCGAGGCACGGGAGCAGTTCCACTCGGCCCTCGATCTGGCGAGTCCCAGCGAGCAGTGCCCGATTCGCGCGAACCTCGCGATCGCGATCGAGCGCGAGGGCGATGTCGCGCTTGAGGCGGAGGACGCCGAAACCGCCATTGCGAAGTATCAGGAGGCGTTGACCGTACTCGATGAGGCAGACGCGAGCTGCGAGTTCTCGACCTCGAACCGCTCGATCACCGACAGCGACGCCCGCATCACCGAGAAGCTCGAAGAACTCGAGCAGCAGCGGGAGCAACAGGAGCAGCCGGAGGACGGCGGCGACGGCTCCGATAGCCCTGGCGGTGAAAGTGATGGCGGCACCGAGACGCAACCCGACCCGGACGCGCTCGACGAGCTCGAGAACGGGCTCGGCGACAATCAGCAGGATCGTCAGAACGACGTCGAAGACGAAGAGGGCGGTTACGGGCAGAGCCAGCCCGATCGACCCTGGTAGCGCGGGGTACGATGGCCGACGTGATCCAACGTCTGTCGAACTACTTCCTTCGCACGCTCCGCGACAACCCGGCCGACGCCGAGGTCGCGAGCCACCGCCTCCTCGTTCGCGCCGGGTACATCCGACGTCAGGCACCAGGTATCTTCGCCTGGCTGCCGATCGGGTTGCGTGTTCGCCGACGCGTTGAGGCGATCATCCGCGAAGAGCTCGCGGCTGCCGGCGCGCAGGAAATGCTCTTCCCGGCGCTGCTGCCGCAGGAGTTTTACGAGGCCACGGGCCGTGTCGACGACTATGGCGACGGGATGTTCCACCTCTCCGACCGCAAGGACGCCGAGATGGTGCTGGCGCCGACGCACGAGGAGGCCTTCACACTCGCGGTGAAGGACCTGTTCTCGTCGTATAAGGATCTCCCGATCACGATCTATCAGATCCAGGACAAGTACCGCGACGAGGCCCGGCCCCGAGCCGGCATCCTGCGCGGCCGCGAGTTCACCATGAAGGACGCCTACTCGTTCGACTGGAACGACGAGGGGCTCGACGCGAGCTACCAGGCGCAGCGCGATGCGTACGAGCGCATCTTCCGCCGCCTCGGGCTCGACTACGTCATCGTCGCGGCCGACTCGGGCGCCATGGGCGGATCGAAGTCGGAGGAATTCCTCCACCCGACCGAAATCGGCGAGGACACCTTCGTGCGCACCGCTGACGGCAGCTACGCCGCGAACGTCGAGGCGTACACGGCGACTCCGGCCGAACCTCGTGACGCGTCGAGCGACCCCGCCGTCGAGGTGTTCGACACCCCGAACGCGGGCACGATCACCGCGATCTGCGAACTGGAAAACATCACCGGCGATGCCACGTTGAAAAACCTCGTCGTCGCGCTCACCGACCACGAGGGCAAGCGTGAGCTCGCCATCGTTGGCCTGCAGGGCGACCGCGCGGTCGACATGAAGCGCCTCGAGATCGCCTTCGCGCCGCGGGAGGTTGAGGCGGCGACGGAGGACGACCTTAAGGCGCATCCCGAGCTGGTCCGCGGCTACATCGGCCCGTGGAAGGACGGCGAGCAGTTTCTCGGCGAGGGCTCGACCACCGGCATTCCGTACTTCCTCGACACCCGCATCGGCGACGGCTCAACCTGGGTCACGGGCGCCAACACCACCGAGAAGCACGTTCGACACCTGGTGTACGGTCGCGACTTCGTCGCTGACGGACGAGTCGAGGCGGCCGAGGTGCGCGACGGCGACCCGGCTCCCGGCGGGCTCGGCCCCATCACCGCCGAACGCGGCACCGAGATCGGTCACGTATTCCAGCTCGGACGTAAGTATGCCGAGGCGCTCGGCGCGAAGGTTCTCGACCCGAACGGCAAGCAGGTCGTCGTGACGATGGGTTCCTACGGCATCGGCGTGACGCGCAACCTTGCGCTCGTGGCCGAGCAGAATCACGACGAGCGCGGTCTCATCTGGCCCGAGGAACTCGCCCCGTTTGACGTGCACGTCATCGCCACTGGCAAGGGCGAGGTGCCGCTGCAGGTGGCCACCCAGCTCGCGGAAGCCGCCGAGGCAGCTGGTCTCGAGGTGCTCTTCGACGACCGTCCGAAGGAATCGCCCGGCGTGAAGTTCGGCGACGCCGAGCTCATCGGCATTCCGTGGATCCTGATCGCGGGCAAGACGGCAGCAGACGGCATCGTCGAACTCTGGAACCGACGGAGTAACGAACGGACTCAGGTTTCGATCGACGAGGCAATTCCCGCGCTGCTGGCAGCCCGTGCGGTAAGATAATCGTTTCCGGCGAGTAGCCGGCACCCAAATCTGAATACGGAGGAGAGCCCATGAAGATCGATCCTGCAGTGCTGAGAACACTCGAGCGGGAACGGGAAATCCCCTTCGACGAACTCGTCGAGATCCTCGAGCAGGCCATCTTCGCCGCGTACGTGAAGCACGCGACCGCGGAAGCCGGCAAGGACACTCCGCCCGAGGGCTCGCGCGTCAACCTCGACCGTCGCACTGGCGAGGTCACCATCGTTGAGCCGCAGTACAACGACGAGGGCGAGGTAATCGGCGAGGCCCTTCTGCCCGCCGAAGACTTCGGCCGCATCGCCGCCTCGGCAGCGAAGCAGGTCATCACGCAGCGGATGCGCAACATCGACACCGACAAGGTGCTCGGGGAGTTCCGTGGTCGCGAGGGCGACATCGTCAACGGCGTCATCCAGCAGGGTGACGACCCGAAGATGGTGCGCATCGAGATCGCCCCCGGTGTCGAGGCCATCATGCCGCCCGAGGAGCAGGTGCCGGGTGAGGACTACCGCCACGGTCGCCGCATCCGCGTGTTTGTGACCAAGGTGGAGCGCGTTGAGCGCGTAGGGCGTGGCACCCGCAGCGCACGCATTACGGTTTCGCGAACCCACCCGCAGCTTGTGCGAAAGCTCTTTGCGAACGAGGTTCCCGAGATCGCCAACGGCATGGTCGACATCGTCGCGGTTGCTCGCGAGGCTGGTCATCGCTCCAAGGTCGCCGTGCGCGCCACCGAGCCGGGCTTCAACGCGAAGGGTGCCTGCATCGGGCCGCTCGGAGCTCGCGTGCGTGCCGTCACCAACGAGCTCGACGACGAGAAGATCGACATCGTCGACTACTCGAACAACCTCTCCGACTTCGTGGCGAACGCACTGAGCCCGGCAAAGGTTTCGAGCTCGTTCGTACTCGACCCGAAGACGAAGGCAGTGCGTGTGCTCGTCCCCGACTTCCAGCTGTCGCTCGCGATCGGCAAGGAAGGACAGAACGCCCGCCTCGCGGCGCGCCTCACCGGAGCTCGGATTGACATTCAGCCCGACAGTGTGATGGAAGACCCCGACGAGTCATAGCGGCGCATGCGCCGACATGGGAGTACTATGGATGCAGTGCGAACGTGCATTGGATGTCGCGTGCGCGCCTCACAAGAACAACTCATCAGAGTTGTCGAGGTATCCGGAAGGCTCCAGCTTGACTGGAACCGGACGCTGCCGGGTCGGGGTGCGTGGTTACATCCGCAGGTTGACTGCGTAGCTCACGCGCTCGACCGAAAGCAGTTTCGACGCGCATTGCGCGCCGGGGAGTTGGATGACAGCGCCCTTCGTTCGTACCTAACTGCACTACCAGCAAAGGTTGTTGATCGGACTATGGACCAATCATGAGTGGCTCGCGATGAGGCACAACCGTTAATTGGTCTGCTCCCGTCAGGGGCAGACCCTGATGAGGAGAACTGTGGCAAAACCACGCGTACATGAGATCGCCGCCGAGATGGGCGTCGAATCTAAGGTCGCACTCGCGACCCTGCAGGAAATGGGCGAGTTCGTAAAGACCGCGTCCTCGAGTGTTGAGCCCCCCGTGGCTCGCCGCCTGCGAGACGAACTGAAGCGTCGTGCCGACCAGGGCGGCGCCGAAAGTGCTGCCGAGGCACCGAAGCCGGCCGCAGCGGCAGCACCCGCTGCGCCGAAGCCTGCATCCGCATCGGGTGCGCCGAAGCCCGGCGCCCCGAAGCCCGCCGCTCGTTCGGCCGCGCCGAAGCCGGGCGCAGCGAAGACCGGTGCGGCGAAGCCTGGCGCCGCCAAGTCGGGTGCTGGCAAGGCCGCTCCGGCGGCGCAGAGCCGTGCTCAGTCGGCTCCGAAGCCTGCGTCGAACAAGCCCCCCGAGGCTGCCGCGCCGAAGCCGGCTGCTCGTTCGGCTGTCGCGCCAACGCCCACGCCGAAGACCGGTGAGGCGCAGGCAAAGCCCGCACAAGGTAGCGCCAAGCCCGGTCAGTCGCCTGCGCCGAAGCCCGGTGCAGCTGCGCCGAAGCCCGGCGGCGCCGACGGCAACAACATCCCTCGCCCCCGCGGCCCACGCCCCGGTAACAACCCCTACGCATCGGCGCAGGGTATGGGTGCACGCCCGCGTCCGGGGAACAACCCCTTCAGCCCCAAGCAGGGCCAGGGTGGCGCACCGCGCCCCGGTGGCCCCCGTCCGGGTGCCCCGAAGCCGGGTTCCGTCGGCGGTCGTGGTCCCGCTGGTCCGGCGCGCCCGGGTCAGCCCCGCGTGTTGCCCGGTGAGCGTCCCCAGAACGCTGGTGGCGGTCGCGGTCGTCCCGGCGGCGCTGGCGGCGGTGGTCGTCCAGGCGGTGCCGGCGGCGGTGGCGGCGGATTCGGCGCGCCTCGCCCCGGTGGCGGCGGCGGACGTCCGGGCCCCGGCGGTCGCGGTCGCGGCGGCACCGCTGGTGCCTTCGGTCGCGGCGGCGGTAAGTCGAAGGCGCGCAAGTCGAAGCGGACGAAGCGGGCAGAATTTGAGATGCGGGAGGCGCCGTCGATTGGCGGCGTGAAGGTTCCCCGCGGCAATGGCGAGACGCGCATCAGGCTGCGTCGCGGCGCGTCGATCTCAGACTTCGCCGACAAGATTGATGCGTCGCCCGGTGACCTCGTAACGGTGCTGTTCCACCTCGGTGAGATGGCGACCGCGACAGAGTCGCTCGACGAGGGCACGTTCCAGGTGCTCGGTGAGGAGCTCGGCTACAAGATCGAGATCGTCTCGCCCGAGGACGAAGACCGCGAGCTGCTCGAAACCTTCGACATTGACCTCGAAGGCGAAGAGGACGCGGAGACCGATGAAGAGCTCGAGGTTCGTCCGCCGGTTGTGACCGTGATGGGTCACGTCGATCACGGTAAGACTCGACTGCTCGACGCGATCCGTCGCAGTGACGTTCAAGCTGGCGAGGCCGGCGGCATCACCCAGCACATTGGTGCGTACCAGGTGTGGGGCGAGCAGGAGGGTGTCCAGCGCGCGATTACCTTCATCGACACCCCGGGTCACGAGGCGTTCACCGCCATGCGTGCCCGTGGTGCGAACGTCACCGACGTTGCGATCCTCGTGGTCGCGGCCGACGACGGCATCATGCCGCAGACGATTGAGGCGCTGAACCACGCGAAGGCGGCGGGCGTGCCCATCGTCGTCGCGGTCAACAAGATCGACGCCGAGGGTGCGAACCCCGACAAGGTCCGCGCTCAGCTGACCGAGTACGAGCTCATTGCCGAGGAATATGGTGGCGACACCATGTTCGTCAACGTTTCGGCGAAGACCGGCGAGGGTGTGCGCGAGGTCATTGACGCCGTGCTGCTCACTGCCGACGCCGAGCTCGACCTGCGCGCGAACCCGAACAAGGATGCCCGCGGAACGGCGATCGAGGCGAAGCTCGACAAGGGTCGCGGTGCGGTTGCGACCGTGCTCATCCAGTCGGGTACCCTCCGTGTCGGTGACTCGATCGTGGCCGGCACGGCATACGGCCGCGTGCGTGCGATGCTCGACGAGAACGGCGAGATGGTTGAGGCGGCCTACCCGTCGCGTCCCGTGCAGGTGCAGGGCCTCAGCTCGGTGCCTCGCGCTGGTGACACGTTCCTTGTGACCGAGGACGACCGCACGGCTCGTCAGATTGCCGAGAAGCGCGAAGCGGTCGAACGCAACGCGCAGCTCGCGAAGGCCCGCAAGCGCATGTCGCTCGAGGACTTCACCCGCGCGCTCGAAGAGGGCAAGGTGCAGTCGCTCAACCTCATCATCAAGGGTGACGTCTCCGGTGCCGTCGAGGCGCTCGAGGACTCGCTGCTCAAGATCGAGGTCGACGACTCGGTGCAGCTGCGCATCATCCACCGCGGTGTTGGTGCGATCAGCGAGTCGGACGTCAACCTGGCGACCATCGACAGCGCCGTGATCATCGGCTTCAACGTTCGTCCTGACCAGAAGGCGCGTGCCGCCGCGGCCCGCGAGGGCGTGGATATCCGCTTCTACTCGGTCATTTACGACGCCATCGATTCGGTCGAGCGTTCGCTCAAGGGCATGCTCGAGCCGGAGTACGAGGAAGTCCGGTCGGGCGTTGCGGAGATCCGCGAGATCTTCCGTTCGTCGAAGTTTGGCAACATCGCCGGCTGCCTCGTGCAGTCGGGCACGATCACGCGCAACGCGAAGGCCCGCGTCATCCGCAACGGTGTTGTCGTTGGCGATGGCCTCGCCATCGAGTCGCTGCGCCGCTTTAAGGATGACGTGACCGAGGTTCGTGATGGCTTCGAGTGCGGTATCGGACTCGGCAAGTTCAACGACATCCAGATCGGTGACGAGATCGAAACCACGGAGATGGTGGAGAAGCCTCGTGACTGACAACGCTCGGGCTGCACGCCTGGCTGATCGCATCAAGGTGCTGGTGGCGAAGACCCTCGAGCGAGGGGTGAAAGACCCTCGTCTCGGCTTCGTCACCATCACCGACGTGCGTGTGACCGGCGACCTGCAGCACGCAACCATCTTCTACACGGTGTATGGCACCGACGAGGAACGGATCGAGTCGGCCGCCGCGCTGAAGAGCGCGACGGGCATGATTCGCTCCGAGGTGGGTCGCAACCTCAATGTGAGGCTGACGCCGTCGCTCGAGTTCGTGCTGGATGCCCTGCCTGACAACGCGGGTCGCATCGACGACCTCCTGGCTCGGGCGCGTGATGAGGATGCGCGACTTGCGTCCGAACGCGACGGTAAGGGTTTCGCGGGGGAGTCCAACCCCTATCGAGACGCTGACGACGAGCAGCAATAAGCTCCATCAATCAGTGCGGGAGGCGAAGAAATTCGTCCTCCCGCACTGCTAGTTGGTCCACCACCAACGCGTCGATCAGCCGAGCGATGCGGGCAGAAAATTCGGCGTCTGCTGCACCGAGTTCGTGGGGGAGCGCATCCTCGGCGATACCCTCGTGACGTTCTCGCAACAGACGCATGATTCTGCCGCGCAGTTCGCGGTCCGACCCGGCAAACTTCGCCTGCGAACGGCCCGGTGCGGGTGTTTCGGGGTTGCCGGCGAGGTGCCATTCGCACAGCTCCGCAACGGGGCAGGCGTCACACAATGGCGCGCGGGCGACGCAGATGACCGCGCCGAGCTCCATCGATCCGGCGTTCCACGATGATGCCTCGTCGGGGTCGGTGGGGAGCACCGCGAGCATCTCGGCGTCGTCGCGGCGATGGTTCGGCAGCCACGCGTGCTGCTGGCCGTGACGCGTGCGCGCGAGCACGCGTCGCACGTTCGTGTCGACGACCGGCACGACCTCGCCATAGGCGAACGAAGCGACCGCGGCCGAGGTGTACGGGCCGATGCCAGGTAGCGCGAGCAGCGCATCCCGGCTTCGCGGCACCTCGCCATCATGGTGCTCGACTATCGCCTGTGCGCAACGGCGTAGGGCAACTGCCCGACGTGGGTAACCGAGCCGGTCCCAGGCCCGAATCACGTCGGCGTCGCTCGCCGCCGCGAGCTCGGCGGGCGTCGGCCACTTGGACATGAACTCGAGCCATTTGGGCAACACGCGCGACATCTGCGTCTGCTGGCTCATGACCTCGCTCACGAGGATGCCCCACGGGCTGCAGTCGGGTTTGCTCCAAGGGAAATCGCGGGCCGTGCGGTCGTACCAGTCAATGACGGTGCCGACCAGCGCATTCTTCGACGTCATGCCATGACCCTGCGGGCGAGTTCGCGGGGCGGCAGGAACCGTTGCGTCGCCGACACCTCGTGCACGAGCCGAGTGACTCGCGTGTTCACGGGAACAGCCAGGCCGACAGCAGCGGCGCTGCGCACGACCTCGCCGTTGAGCGCGTCAATCTCGGTTATCTGGCCGCGCCGAATTGATTGGAGCGTTGAGGCGGGGTTTGGGGTCGTGCCGAACATGCGGCCCAGCTTGCCGCGGACCACCTCGAGCGCCCTGCCATCGCGCACCAGGTCGGCAAAGTGTGGGTGCATGCCGGCCACCCGGGCAAAGCAGATGCGCCGTGCATCCGCCACCGAAACGAGTTCTTCGAGCGAGCGGGCGACGATCGGCGCGAGCAGGGGATGCGCGCTCACGCGCTGCACGCTGAGGCCGGTGACGGCGGGCAGGGCGTTGACCTGATTCAAGAACAGCTTCATCCACAACAGGCCGTCCAGATTCGGCGAGGCGGCCGACGGAAGGGCACCGGCGAATGCGCCCGCAAGCTCTTGCGCGGCCCCGTAGCCGCCCGCGGAAATGGCGGCGAGCGTCAACTTACCGGGGCCGGTTACGCGGATCTCGGCGGCACCGAGATTCGTGGCGGGGAACGTCGAGACAAGGCCGTAGATGCCGTCGCTCCGACCGAGGAGCCGGGCGACCTCGGAGGGTCCGCGGACGCCATTCTGGGTGACCACAATGGGCGTTGACGCAATCGCTCCGGCCTGTTGCTGCACCGCCGCCTCGGTTTGGTAGGTGCGCACGGCGAGCAGGACGAGCTCCGTGTCGGAGGCAACCGCGTCGCTGGCGCTGACGGCCACCGTGAAGTTGCCCTGCGCGCCGCGCAAGCGGATGCCGTGCTCGCGCAGCGCGTCGAGCGTCGCGCCGCGCGCGACGGCGTGCACCTCGTGCCCGGCGCGGGCGAGGAGCGCCGCCAGCGTTCCACCGACCGCACCAACGCCCACCACAGAAATTCGCATCGACTCAGCCTAGCGACGCGCGGGCATAGAATCGTACGGATGTCTCAACGTTCCGATGGCCCGCACGGCCTGCTGCTGCTCGACAAGCCGTCGGGCATCACGAGCCACGATCTCGTTGCCAAGACGCGGCGCGCGCTGGGCACGCGCAAGGTCGGTCATGCCGGCACGCTCGACCCCATGGCGACGGGGCTCATGCTGCTCGGCGTCGGCGACGCCACTCGCCTGCTGACGTACCTCGTTGGCGAGGACAAGGTTTACGAGGCCACCGCGCGCTTCGGCATCGCGACGAACACCGAGGATGCCGATGGCGAGGTGACGAGTCTTGCGTCCCCGGAGCTCGTGCGGGCCGTCACTCACGACCGGCTCGAGGCCGCGCTGGTGAAGCTGCGCGGCGAGATCCAGCAGGTACCGAGCGCGGTGAGCGCCATCAAGGTCAACGGTGTGCGCAGCTACAAGCGCGTGCGCGACGGCGAGCAGGTCGAGCTCGCCGCGCGCACCGTCACGATCCACGAATTGCATGTGCTCGGCACCGAGTTCCGCGAGCTGGCGCTCGCCGACGGCACGACTCAGCCGCTGCTCGACGTGCGCCTGCGCGTCGGCTGTTCGTCGGGCACCTACGTGCGCGCGCTTGCTCGCGACCTCGGCAATGACCTCGGGGTGGGGGCACACCTCACCGCGCTCAACCGACTCGCGGTCGGTGACTTTCGCGTGGCGAACGCGACGACGGTGGACGACGCGCAGCTCGCGAGCCGACTCGTACCGCCCGCCAAGGTCGCGACGACCCGCTTCCCTTCCTTTGTCGCCGACGAGGTCCAGGCGAGCGCGTTGCGGAACGGTCGTCGCATCCCAGCCCCCGAGGGCACCGATGGTCTCAGCGAGCCGATCGCCGCCCTCGACGCCGAGGGGAACCTCATCGGTCTCATCGAGATCCGTGACGGCGAGAGCAAGATCCTCATGAACATGCCGCAGCGCAGCGTGGGCGCCGAATGAGCGAGTGGTTCTCGTGGGTGCAGTTCGCGGTCGCCACCGCCGCGGGCCTGTTGTGCCTCATCATGGCGTTCGCGAATCGCAAGCCGGGCGACGTCACCGTCGGCTCGCTGGCGCTCGTCGAGGTGCTCCTCATCGTCCAACTCGTCGCCGTGCTCGTCGCTCCCGCGGTCGGCAATCCGATCCGCGGCGACGGCCTCGAATTGTGGATGTATCTCATCGCCGCGCTGCTGCTTCCGCCACTAGCCGGACTCTGGGCGATCATCGAGCGCGTGCGTTGGTCGAATGCGGTGCTCGCGGTGGCCGCGTTCGCGGTCGGGGTTATGGTCATCCGGATGCAAACGATTTGGGTGGGCTGATGGGCAAGTCGCGCATCCTCGTCGCCATCTACGTCGTGCTCTTTCTCGCGGCAGGCGGCCGAAGCACCTTTCAGATCATCCGGGAGTTCGATGTCGCGCCGCTCGCGTACACGCTGAGCGCCGTCGCCGCGGTCGTCTATCTCCTTGCGG
The DNA here is from genome assembly GCF_030011715.1 of Gulosibacter sediminis. Lineage (NCBI taxonomy): Bacteria > Bacillati > Actinomycetota > Actinomycetes > Micrococcales > Microbacteriaceae > Gulosibacter > Gulosibacter sediminis. The sequence goes on from NZ_JASCYH010000001.1 coordinate 112,155, forward strand.
GCATCGCGCTCGCCCTCGCGGACCACAGCGCTGTGTGGCGTCGACTCGCCTGGGTGGCCCTCGGGTTCGAATTCGTGGGGGTCATCACGGTCGGTGTGCTCTCCGGCCTCGACCCCGAATTGTTTCCCGCCGCAACAGTCTGGAGCGGCTTTGGACGCGGCTACCTGTATATTCCTCTCGTGCTTCCTCTCGCTGGTTTCTCTGTGCTCGAGACACGCTCACGTGCCGAGCGCGCCGGCTTCGCTGCGGCGGTGACCGCGTGATTCTGGTCAACAACCCCGCAAGCTTCCCGGCGCTGCTGCGACCGAGCGTGGTGACGATCGGCAAATTTGATGGGCTCCATTGCGGCCATCGCGACCTCATCGCGCGAGTGCGTGAGGAGTCGCTCGCGCGAGGCCTCACCAGCGTCGTCGTCACCTTCGACCGGCACCCCGCCGCGCTATTCGCGCCCGAGCGAGCCCCGAAACCCGTGGTCTCGCTGCTGCAGAAGGAAGAGCTGCTCGCCGACTCTGGCGTCGACGCCACGGTGGTAGTGCCGTTTACGCGCGAGTTCTCGCAGATGAGCCCCGCCGACTTCGTCGGAAAGTTCCTCATCGAACAGCTTGGGATGCGCGCGATCGTGCTTGGCAACGACTTCCGTTTCGGTTTCAAGGGGGCAGGCGACGTGGCCTATCTTCGCGAACTCGGGGGCGAGCTCGGCTTTGACACCATCGTCATCGAGGACACCTCGGACGATGGCACGCACCGGGCCTCGTCGACACGCATCCGCGAGCTGCTCGAGCAGGGGGATGTGCGCGGCGCCGCGGCGGCGCTCGACCGCAACCACCGCGTGCGCGGCGTGGTCGTGCACGGCGCAAAGCGCGGGCGCGAGCTTGGCTTCCCGACAGCGAACCTCGGCCCTGAAACGCTCGAGGGGTACGTGCCCGCTGACGGCGTCTACGCAGGTTGGTTGCACGTCGATGGAGAGCGGCTACCGGCCGCTATCTCGATCGGCAACAATCCGACCTTCGAGGGTGTTCCGCAGAAGCAGATCGAGGCGTACGTGCTCGACGCGACGCTCGACCTTTACGGCAACTCCGTCACGGTCGAGTTCGTCGACTTCATTCGCCCGATGCTGAAGTTCGACTCGCTCGAGGCGCTCATTACGAGCCTCGGCGACGACGTCGCCCGCACCCGCGAACTGCTCAGTTAACGGCGAGGCGACGACGCCCGAACAAGTGCATGATGATCTCGCCGGCGGTCGCATCGAGCGTCGGGCCGGAGCCGATTTGCCAGCGCGCATCCGTCGCCCGCAGCGAGCGCTTACTCGCGAGCTTGACTGCCTTACCGCCGAAGGGCATCTTCGTGCGTGCGAGCGCGACCGAGCCGGTGGAGCGCGGGCTTAACCGCAGCTGCAGGCCGAGTGCCTCGGTCACGTCGTAGGCGTGCACGACTGCTTCGGTGAGCTCAATGATGCCGTTGCGGTGATCGCCCGCGAGCTTGCTGCTCGCGATCTCGCGCAGCTGCTCGACGAGCACGGGCGTCGGCGCCGCGGCCTCATCGCGGGCCAGCTGGGCGACGATGCGATTGAAGTTGAACCCCTTGCGGCCGATGCTCGCGAATGCCGATCCGACCATGTCGGAGCTGTTGAGGCCGAGCCGCCAAATGAGGTGGCCGGCGACATCGCGCACGCGCCAGTCGCCGCACATGCTCGGCGCCTCCCACTGTTCGTCGTCGAGGCGATCGAGCGTGTCGGCGAGGCGGTCGAGCGTGGTCGCGATGTGCGCGCTCCAGTCACCCGAGGTGCGCGAGGCCGGGCGCGAGAACGACGCGTTGGACAAAGGCTGCTCGGATGCTGAATCGGGTGTCACATTGGCAATTATGGCACCTGAGTTGTGTGGCTCCGTGAGCGCGCGGTGATTCGGGTAGAATGGTGGCGACGCCCTGCGTACCCGGATCTCTGTATGTTCCGTCGCACGGCCCACGACGTTCTGAAGTCACCCGCGAGTCGCTGGTTTTCGGCCCGCGGTTTCACCTGTTGAAGGAGGCGCATGTCGCCGAAATCGCACACGCACATGAGCACACAATCCACCCGGCGTCGCCGTTCTAAGGGCGACAACACCGGTGTGATCCCGCAACTGGCCAAGGCGGCCCGCGAGGTCGAAACTGCGGCAATGCGGGGGCGCATCTCGCCCTCGATGCGCACGAAGTTCCAGGTTGTGGGTCGGCTGGTGCGCGAGGAGCGCGCCCGGCTGAAGACCGACGCATCCGTGCCGGCGGGGGAGCGCAACGAGTCGCTCAAGCGCCTCGATGGCCTCGGTGCCATTCTCGCGAAGACGGCGGCGCGCGACACGACGCTGCTCAACCTGCTCAAGGAAGACGCGCCGACGACGCCGCAGGCACGCGAGCTGCGCAAACAGATGCTCTTCGCTGGCGGCGTCGACATGGTCGTCGACGAAGAAGAAGAGACGGCACCCGAGCCGCAGACGATGCTGCTGCCCGAGGGCATTCGCGAGCGTCAGGTGATGCCCCCTAGTGTTAAGGCGCGCGTGCGTTCGAACCCGTTCCTCTCGCCGGATCTCACGCAGATTCGGCCACCGAGCCACCACTACACGCGGCTCGCCAACTGGGAGCTGCTCGGCCCGCTACTCAAGGCCTTCGCGACCGGCGCCGGTGGCGGTGCCGCGTCGATGGAGCTGCCGGACCCGCCGCGCTTCGACCGCGTGTCGCCCCCGTCGCTCGAACTCATGCCGCACCAGGCGCAGCTGATCGAGGCGGTTCGTCAGGGGCAGCGTTCGGTGCTGCTCGCCGACGAGCCGGGCCTCGGCAAGACCGCCCAGGCAGTGCTGTCGGCGTCGGTGGCCGGCGCGTATCCGCTGCTCTGCGTCGTGCCGAACGTGGTGAAGACGAACTGGGCGCAGGAGGTCGCGCGGTGGACGCCAACCCGCCGCGCCACCATCATCAGCGGTGACGGCAATGACATCGACGCCTTCAGCGACGTCTTCATCGTCAACTACGAGATCCTCGACCGCCACATTGGCTGGCTGCAGCGCATCGGCCTCAAGGGCATGGTGGTCGACGAGGCGCACTTCATCAAGAACGCAACCTCGCAGCGAAGCCGGCTCGTGCTGCAGCTCGCCCGCAGCATTCGCAGCCGTGTGCCGGGCGTCGATCCGCTCATGATGGCGCTCACGGGCACCCCGCTCATCAACGACGTCGACGACTTCCGTGCAATCTGGCAGCTGCTCGGCTGGCTCGACGGCGATCGCCCCGCTCCTGTGCTGCTCGACGCGCTGGACAAGACTGGCCTCGTGCCGAGCGACGCGGGCTTCGCAGCGGCCGCCCGTCGCGCCGTCATCGACCTTGGCATCGTGCGTCGCCGCAAGGTCGACGTCGCGAAGTCGCTTCCCGCGAAGCGGGTCGTCGACATGCCGGTCGAGCTCGACACCGACGAGGGCGCGTCGATTCGACGCGCTGAGCGACTGCTCGTCGACCGCCTCCTGGCGCGCTACTCGCGGATGCTCAGCGCGGCCGACCTGCCGCAGACGACGATCGATGAACACCGTCTTCGGATGCTCGCCCGCCAGGAGGTCGAGGAGTCGAAGGCCGCGAGCGGCGGAGACTCGATCTTCGCGATGCTGCACCGCATCGGTATCGCCAAGTCGCGCCTCGCGGCCGAGTACACGGCGCAGCTGGCCCACTCGGTTGGCAAGGTCGTGTTCTTCGCGAAGCACATTGAGGCGATGGACCGGGCCGAGGAAGTCTTCGAGGCCGAGGGTCTTCGCGCGGTGCACATCCGTGGCGACCAGACCACGGCGCAGCGCGACCGAGCCATCGACGCATTCCAGCACGACCCCGAGGTCAAGGTCATCGTGTGCTCGCTTATGGCGGCCGGCGTCGGTATCAACCTGCAGGTTGCGAGCGATGTTGTGCTGGCCGAGCTGAGCTGGACCGCTGCCGAGCAGACCCAGGCCATCGACCGCGTGCACCGCATTGGCCAGGAGATCCCCGTTACCGCTTGGCGCATCATCGCGTCGCAGACGGTGGATGCGCACGTCGCGGAGCTCATCGATGCGAAGCAAGGCCTCGCCGCGCGTGCGCTCGAGGGCACCGATACCGGCGAGGTCTCGAGCGAAGACATTCAGGTTGACGCGATCGTGAATCTGTTGCTTGAGCGGCTGCGGATCTATCAGAATGGAGTTGACGCGTAGCTCGTTTGTAAAAACGAACGTCTTTCACATTATGCTGGTAGCCGAGGCATCGGAGCCAAACGCAACGAAGGTGGATGACATTGTCAACGTCTGATCAGTTCCGCATTGAACGCGACTCGATTGGTGAAATCAAGATTCCGGCGAACGCCTACTGGGGCGTCAATACCGCGAGGGCTGTCGAGAACTTCGACATCGCGCGACGCCAAATCAGTGTGTACCCGGACTTCCTGGTCGCATTCGCTCAGGTGAAGCAGGCCGCGGCCCGCGCGAACCAGGAGATCGGCATACTTGACTCGGAGCGCGGAGGCTACATCGAGCAGGCGTGCCAGGACATCATCGATGGCAAGCTGCACGACCAGTTTGTCGTCGGCGTGATTCAGGGCGGCGCGGGTACGAGCTCGAACATGAACGCGAACGAGGTCATCGCCAACCGCGCCCTCGAACTCGCGGGCCGTGAGTTCGGCGACTACGCGTATATTTCGCCGAACGACCACGTGAACGCGTCGCAGTCGACCAACGACACTTACCCGTCGGCGGTCAAGCTCGGTCTTGTGCACTCGACCCAGAACCTCATCGCCGAGTACAAGCTCCTTCAGGATGCCATCATGAAGAAGGCGTTCGAGTTCAAGGAGGTGCTCAAGGTCGGCCGCACGCAGTTGCAGGACGCCGTGCCGATGACGCTTGGGCAGGAATTCCACGGTTTCGCCACGACGGTCGGCGAGGACATCCAGCGTCTTGAGGACGTTGGGCCGTTGCTGCTTGAGCTTAACCTCGGTGCCACCGCAATCGGCACACGCATCAACGCGCCGGCCGAATACCCGGCGGCAATCATGCGTCACCTGCGCGAGATCACTGGCTACGACGAACTCGTGACCGCGACCGACCTTATCGAAGCCACCAGCGACACGGGTGTCTTCATGTCGCTCTCGAGCGTCATGAAGCGCTGTGCCATGAAGCTGTCGAAGATCTGCAACGACCTGCGTCTGCTCTCCTCGGGCCCGCAGGCCGGTCTCGGTGAGATCAACCTGCCCGCCCGCCAGGCCGGCTCGTCGATCATGCCGGGCAAGGTGAACCCTGTCATTCCCGAGGCCGTGAGCCAGGTTGCCTTCGTCATCGCGGGCTCTGACGTCACCGTCGCGTTCGCGTCTGAGGCTGGTCAGCTGCAGCTCAATGCGTTCGAGCCCGTCATGATGCACACGCTCATGCAGAACTCGGTTTGGCTGCGCCGCGCCATGCGCACGCTGCGCGTGAACTGCATCATCGGCATCACCGCCAACAAGGAGAAGACCGAGGCGCAGGTTGCAGCTTCGGTCGGCCTCATCACCGCGCTCAACCCGGTGATCGGCTATGCCGAGGCATCGAAGATCGCGAAGAAGGCACTTGCCACCAACAGCAAGGTTGTCGACCTGGTCGTCGAGGCCGGCCTGCTCGAGCGCGAGCGCGTGATCGAGCTGCTGCACCCCGAGGCCCTCGCGGGCCGCTTCCCCGAAGCGACGTCAGTCGGCTCGCTCACCGACGACGAGATTCTCGAGCAGGAACGTCGCATCGACTCGCTCGACCCGAAGGAACTCGCCGGGCCGATGCACGAAATCGTGTAGCTCGGTTACTCGCTCAGATTGCGATCGTCGGCGTCATGCTCATCGAGCATGGCGTCGTCGTCGTTGTCGCTGAGGTCATCGAGTGCACCGTCACGGAGATCGGCCGCGGTCACGATCGTCTCGGCCTGGCGCTGACGGTTGCGCTCGTTCGCCTCGTTGAGCTCCTGTCGGAGCGACTCCGTGGTGTGCACGAGCCGCGAAGGGATCTCACGCGAGGTCTCGGTCACGCGGTTGCCCACACGGTGCAGCGCATCCACTGCCGAGTCGAGGCCCTGCTGTGCCGCTTCGGCCGTCTTTTTCGCCGCCTCGGACTCGGCAACACTGGTCGCGGCCGCCTTGATCTGCTCGTAACGGGCACGACCGGCCCGGGCTCCGACAACAAATCCAACTGCGGTTCCGAGAAGAAACATGGCTCGCTTCATGGCACTCAATCTACCTGGCGGTGAAACAACTACGCTGGGCGGATGCCAACGAACGAGGTGCCCGAGCTCGCTGAGGGAACGACCAAAGTTCCTCTTCGGCTTCCCCGTGATCGGCGGGGGCCGTTCATTTGGATGATCGTGTTGTCGATCGTCTTGACTCTCGGTCTCATCGCGGTGGGCTGGTTGCTCGTGAACTGGCAGCTCGACGCGATCGTCATGGCAATCCCGGCGCTGATTCCGCTCACGCTCGTGCTCATCGCGGTGCACTTTCTTGACCGCTGGGAGCCGGAACCCACGATCCTGCTCGTGCTTTGCTTCGTCTACGGCGCGGGGGCTTCGATCCTCGGCACCCTCACTGTCGGAAACTTCCTCCTCGAGGTGACGAACACCTACGCGAGAGACTCCGTCGGTCTCGCGGCCTGGTCGATCCTGCTCCAGGGTCCGTTCGTGGAGGAGCTCGTCAAGGGCGTAGGTGTCGCGGTGCTGCTCATCATCGCCTGGCGCGAGGTTAACGGCCCGCTCGACGGCTTTGTCTACGCGGCGGTGATTGGCGCTGGCTTCGCGTTCACCGAGAACATCGTCTACTTCGCGTCGTCAGGTTCGACCGGGCTGGAATTCGTGTGGCTGCTCGTGGTGCGGGGGATTCTCTCGCCGTTTGCGCACGTGATGTTCACGGGGGTGATCGGGCTGGCCCTGGGCTGGGCGGCACAGCAGCGAAAACCGTTGCAGTTCGCTGTCGCCGGCGTGCTGGGCCTCGTCATGGCCGTTGGTCTGCACGCGTTTTGGAACGGAGCGAGCATCTACCTACTCCCGCTCTTCGGCGTCGACGCGCAGAACCCGTTTGCCTGGATCATCTCGTACGGACTGTTCCAACTGCCGCTCTTCCTCGCCTTCGGCTGGTTGCTGATGCAACTGCAGCATCGCGACCGACAGATCATTCGCAACAGACTCGACGAGTATCGACGCGCCGGTTGGTTCACGACCGCCGAGGTCGAGATGATCACGAACTGGCAGTTGCGGCGCAAGGCGATTCAGTGGGCGCGGGCGCAGTCGACCGAGCAGGGTCGGGCCATGAAGAACTTCGTTGAGGATGCGACGAGGCTCGCCTTCGCGCGCGAGCATGCCTCGATCGACAAACGCGACCCGCATCGCCGGGCCATCGAGAAGTCGCTGCTCGCGGTCACCCGACGTGACAGAAAAGACCTGCAAGATATGGTTCGATCGAAGGCATGACTGAACTTACGAAGCCTGAAGTTGAATTCCCCGATGGTCCGGCCCCGACCGAACTCGTCATCGAAGACCTCGTCGTAGGCGAGGGGGCCGAGGCCCAGGCCGGCGGCACCGTCAACGTGCACTACCTCGGCGTCGACTACGAGTCCGGCGACGAGTTCGACTCGTCGTGGTCGCGTGGCCAGTCTGTGGAGTTCCCGCTTGCCATGCTGGTCAAGGGCTGGCAGCTCGGCATTCCGGGCATGAAGGTGGGCGGCCGTCGCAAGCTCACCGTGCCGCCGGCCCTGGCCTACGGTGATGCCGGTCAGGGCCACCCGTTGTCGGGCCGCACCCTGATCTTCATCATTGACCTGCTCGGCGCCAAGTAGCGTCGTACCGTGCTAGCATTCTGAGGTTGCCGTGAAATCGGCCGCGGACAAAGAGAGTCGCGGGATTCCTTCCCTCGACGCCGCGCAGCGAACGAAAGGGGCTCACCGCCAATGGCGCTGAACGCAGAAAAGAAGCAGTCGATTATCGCCGACTACGCCACCCACGAGGGTGACACCGGAAGCCCCGAGGTGCAGGTTGCGCTCCTGAGCGCCCGCATCAACGAGCTCACCGAGCACCTCAAAGAGCACAAGCACGACTACCACTCGCGTCGTGGCCTCCTCCTCCTGGTTGGTCAGCGTCGTCGTCTGCTGAAGTACCTCACCGACGTCGACATTGCACGCTACCGTGCGCTCATCGAGCGCCTGGGCCTGCGCCGCTAGGTTCAGGAACCCAAGCATCGTGCTAAGGCTATGCCCCACGTCTTCGACGTGGGGCATAGCTGTCTCAGTACCTATCGCAGCAACGGCACCGCACCAGGGGAGTAGCTATGTCCGACACCGATAAGGCAACAAAGGCGGACGACGCGAGTACCTACCGCCTCAATCGTGCCGGCGTGCCCGACACCACACCCGAGGTCGATGAGCTGGCCGAGTTGGCCGGTCGTCAGCCCGGCAACATCGACGCGTGGAAGCAGGGCTACCCGTACAGCCGCATACTCACGCGCGCCGTGTACGAGCGCCAGAAGCGCCTCTTGCAGATCGAACTCCTCAAGCTGCAGACGTGGGTCAAGGAGTCGGGCACGAAGCTGGTCATCATCTTCGAGGGCCGCGATGCTGCGGGGAAAGGCGGCGCCATCAAGCGCTTTATGGAGCACCTGAACCCACGAGGTGCCCGCACCGTCGCGCTCGAGAAACCGACCGAGAAAGAATCCACGCAGTGGTATTTCCAGCGCTATGTCGAGCACCTGCCCTCGGCCGGCGAGATCGTGCTGTTCGACCGCTCCTGGTACAACCGGGCCGGGGTTGAGCGCGTCATGGGGTACTGCACGCCGACGCAGTACTTGGAGTTCACGCGTTCCGCGCCCGAGTTCGAGCGGATGCTCGTGAACTCCGGCATTCACGTCATCAAGTTCTGGTTCTCCGTGGGGCGAGCCGAGCAGCTCGCGCGCTTTGCTGCCCGCCGCGACGACCCGGTACGCCAGTGGAAGCTCTCGCCGACCGACCTCGCATCGCTCGATAAGTGGGACGAATACACGGCCGCAAAGGAGGCGATGTTCTTCTACACCGACACCGCCGAGTCGCCGTGGACCGTCGTGAAGTCGAACGATAAGAAGCGAGCGCGGCTCGAGGCGATGCGCTACGTGTTGAACGAGTTCGACTACCCGAACAAGGACAAAGCCGTTGCAGTCGCGCCTGACCCGAAAATCGTTGGTTCTCCGCGCGTGATCTATGACGATGGCGAGCGCCCCGAGGAGTTTCCCGTCGTGTGACGGAATGCGTCGAAGCGAATCGGCGACAGTTGCTGCCCGTAGCTAGGGTTACGGGCAGCAACGACCGTTTTCCAGGAGCATCATGACTGAGTTTTCGAGCCTCACTCGCGCCACCCGTGCGGGCATTGAGACCGACACCGCGCAGGGCGCGGTTGTCCCACCGCTGTACCTTTCTTCGAACTACACCTTCGCGAAGTTCGGCGAGCCGCGACGGTTCGACTACACCCGCTCCGGAAATCCCACGCGTGCCATCCTCGGCGAGGCAATCGCCGAGCTCGAGGGAGGCGCTGGGGCGACGATCGTGGCGACCGGCATGGGCGCAGTTACGCTCGTGACCGTGGCGCTGCTGCAGCCGGGCGACGTTGTTGCTTACCCCCACGACTGTTATGGCGGCACCTGGCGCCTGTTCGAGCAACTCGGCTCGAAGGGGCTTTACCGCTTCGAGCCCGTTGACTTCACCGACGTCGAAGCGGCCAAGGCTCGCATCGCGCAGCTCTCGCCGAAGCTCGTCTGGCTCGAGACTCCCTCGAACCCGCTGCTGCGCGTGACTGACGTCGAGGCCATCTCGGCGGCCGCTCACGAATCGGGTGCGCTCGTTGCAGTTGACAACACCTTCCTCACGCCGCTCGCGCAGAAGCCCTTTGCACTCGGCGCCGACGTGGTTGTGCACTCCGTCACGAAGTACCTGAACGGCCACTCCGACGTGGTGCAGGGCGCGGTCATCGGTCGCACCCCCGAGCTTGCGGAACGCTTCGATTGGTGGGGCAATGTGCTCGGCGTCACGGCCAGCCCGGCCGACTCGTACCTCGTAATTCGCGGCCTGCGCACGCTCGAGGTGCGGTTCGCACGGCACCAAGAAAACACGATCGCCGTCGTCGACGCGATTAGGGACCACCCCGCGGTGCAGCAGCTCAACTTCCCGGGTCTTGCCGAGCACCCGGGCCACGAGCTTGCGAAGCGTCAGCAGTCGGGTTTCGGTGCGATGTTCTCGATCGACCTCGTCGGCGGCGAGGACGCGGCACGCCGCTTCGTCGAGGCGGTCGAGCTCTTCTCGCTCGCGGAGTCGCTCGGCGGCACCGAGTCGCTCGTCGCACATCCCGCGACCATGACCCACGCGTCGATGACGCCCGAGGCGCAGGATGCCGCCGGCATCACGCCCGGCCTGCTGCGGTTCTCGATCGGCATCGAGCCGGTCGAAGACCTCATCGTCGACCTCAAGGCCGCCCTCGACGCCGCGCTCTAGTCTTCCTCAGCCCCGAACGCCACCCCACCCGTCCGCCAAGCGTGATGGTGGGGTGGCGTTCGGGGTTTCCAGACCGCTCGCTGCTAGGATCAGGGGGTTCGTACTAATTCGCACGCGGCTCAGCATTGCTGATTGTCGGTGGTGGCGAGCCGGACGCGTCTGAAACGCGACGCCGGAGCGCAATTACTGATGGTCAGCCGAGGGAGCCTCGACAGGTGTTGTGTGCGTGCGAGCGATACTAAGGAGGAGACCTTTGGAGGGTCCCGAAATCAAGTTCGCCGAAACCGTTATTGACAACGGTAAGTTCGGCACCCGCACCGTTCGCTTCGAAACGGGTCGTCTCGCGCAGCAGTCGCAGGGTTCGGCAGTCGCCTACCTCGACGACGAAACCATGCTGCTCAGCGCGACGAGCATCTCGAAGCACCCGAAGGAGCACTTTGACTTCTTCCCCCTGACGGTTGACGTTGAGGAGCGCTCGTACGCCAAGGGCGCCATCCCTGGCTCGTTCTTCCGCCGCGAGGGCCGCCCCTCGACCGACGCGATCCTCGCGTGCCGCCTCATCGACCGCCCGATGCGCCCGTCGTTCGTCGACGGCCTCCGCAACGAGGTGCAGATCGTCGTGACCGTGCTCTCGATCGCCCCCGACGAGACCTACGACGTGCTTGCCGTCAACGCGGCATCCATGTCATCGCAGATCTCTGGCGTGCCGTTCTCGGGCCCCATCGGTGCCGTGCGCATCGTGCTCATCGACGGCCAGTGGGTCGCGTTCCCGAAGTACTCGCAGCAGGAGCAGGCTGTCTTCGAGCTGACCGTTGCCGGTCGCCTCGTGACGAACGCCGACGGCAGCGAAGACATCGCGGTGATGATGGTTGAGGCGCAGGCACCCGACAACGCGTGGGAGCTTATCCAGAACGGCGCCCAGAAGCCAGACGAGGCCGTCGTTGCTGGCGGTCTCGAGGCCTCGAAGCCCTTCATCACCCAGCTCATCAAGGCGCAGCAGTCGGTTGCCGACCAGGTGAACAAGGAAATCAAGGAATACCCGGTATTCCCGGCCTACACCGAGCCCGTTCGCGCGCTCGTCGAGGCCGAGGCGAAGGACGAGCTCGGCAAGGTCTACCAGATCGCCGACAAGATCGAGCGCCAGAATGCCGACGACGCCCTCAAGGCGCGCGTGACCGAGGCCGTTGCGGCCAAGGTCGAGGCTGGCGAGCTCGAGGACTCGGCTCTGGGCCAGGTCTCGGCTGCGTACAAGTCGGTCACGAAGGACGTCGTTCGCGGCCGCATCCTCAGCGACGGTCAGCGTATCGATGGCCGCGGAGTTGCCGACATCCGCCAGCTCGACGCTGAGGTCGAGGTTGTGCCCCGCGTGCACGGCTCGGCCATCTTCCAGCGCGGCGAGACGCAGATTCTCGGCGTCACAACGCTGAACATGCTCAAGATGGAGCAGCAGATCGACTCGCTCAGCCCCGTTCAGTCGAAGCGCTACATGCACCACTACAACTTCCCGCCCTACTCGACCGGTGAGACCGGCCGTGTTGGCTCGCCGAAGCGTCGCGAGATCGGTCACGGCAATCTGGCCGAGAAGGCGCTGCTTGCAGTGCTGCCCACCCGCGAGGAGTTCCCCTACGCGATCCGTCAGGTCTCGGAGGCCCTCGGCTCGAACGGCTCGACCTCGATGGGTTCGGTCTGCGCCTCCACGCTCTCGCTGCTCAACGCCGGTGTGCCCCTGCGCGCGCCCGTCGCGGGTATCGCCATGGGCCTCGTGTCGGCTGAGGTCGACGGCGAGATGAAGTACCAGGCACTCACCGACATCCTCGGTGCCGAGGACGCGCTCGGCGACATGGACTTCAAGGTCGCCGGTACCTCGGAGTTCGTTACCGCTCTGCAGCTCGACACCAAGCTCGACGGCATCCCCTCGGAGGTGCTCGACGCCGCGCTCCAGCAGGCGCACGACGCTCGCATCAAGATCCTCAACGAGGCGATCACTGCTGTGATCTCGGAGCCCGACGAGATGGCGGCCACCGCACCGCGCATCATCTCGGTAAAGATCCCCGTTGACAAGATCGGTGAGGTCATCGGCCCCAAGGGCAAGGTCATCAACCAGATCCAGGAAGACACCGGCGCCGACATCTCGATCGAGGACGACGGCACCGTGTTCATCGGCGCGACCGACGGCCCCTCGGCCGAGGCTGCCCGTGCACAGGTCAACGCGATCGCGAACCCGCAGGTTCCCGAGGTCGGCGAACAGTACCTCGGTACCGTCGTCAAGCTTGCGAGCTTCGGTGCGTTCGTGTCGCTCCTGCCTGGCAAGGACGGCCTGCTGCACATCTCGGAGGTGCGCAAGCTCGTTGGTGGCAAGCGCGTCGAGAACGTCGAAGACGTGGTCTCGGTTGGTCAGAAGCTGCTCGTGAAGATCACGAAGGTGGACGACCGTGGCAAGCTCTCACTCGAGCCCGTGCTCGAGGAGGGCGAAGGCGCCGACGAGACCGAGGTCGAGTCGACCGACGCCGAGTAGCCACACCTGGCTGAGTAAAGCGGCCCGTGCAGCGCACGGGCCGCTTTACTCTATTCGGCTACACTCAAGCCGATATGTCTGCACCGATTTTGCTGCCACTGAACACGACTCACCTCGATGAAGAGGTCGCCGGAGCAGCCAGGCTTCAGCGCACGGTGCTGCCGAGCGGGGTGCGCCTGATCACCGAGGATGTGCCCGGCGCGGCATCCGTCTCGATCGGCTGCTACGTGCCCCTCGGCTCGCGCGACGAGCGCGATCGCGAGTACGGCTCGAGCCACTTCCTCGAACACCTGCTGTTCAAGGGCACGCCGAGCCGAGACGCCCGCACCATCGCGCTCGAGTTCGAGCGCGTCGGTGGCGACTTCAACGCGGCGACATCGCGCGAGCAAACCGTCTACCACGCACGGGTGCGCGCGGAAGATCTCGGCATGGCCATCGACGTGCTGAGCGACATGCTCACCGGTTCGCTGCTCGACAACGACGAGTTTGAGCTCGAGCGTGGTGTGATTCTCGAAGAGATCGCGATGAGTGCCGACGACCCGGATGACGTGCTCTGGGAGCGCTTCTACGCGAACTTCTTCGGCAACCATGAACTGGCCCGACCAATTGCGGGCACGCCCGAGAGCATCGGGGCGGCAACGCGCAACGAAGTCTGGGACTTCTACCGCCGCAACTATCGGCCCGACACGCTCGTCGTGGCCATCGCTGGCCGCGTCGACCACGACGCCGCGTTGCAGCGCCTCGAGGCAGGCCTTCGCAACGGGGGCTGGGACCTCGACCTGACCGCCGCGCCCGTCGCTCGCCGCACCGCTGAATCGCCCGTCGAGGTGACGCGTCATCACGCCCTCGAAAGCATCGAGCGACCGCTCGAGCAGACCAATCTGATCCTCGCGACACCGGGGCTCGTCTCGGGTGACGACCGTCGGCACGCTTTCGGGCTGCTCCACCACATCCTCGGTGGCGGGATGTCGTCGCGGCTCTTCCACGAGGTGCGGGAAAGGCGCGGGCTCGTGTACTCCGTCTTCTCCTTTGCCGCCAGTCACGCAGATGTTGGCGTGACCGGGGTGAACGCTGCCTGCCTGCCCGAGAAGGCCGCCGAGGCGGTGCGCGTGATTCGGGATGAGTTCGACCGCGTGGCGCAAGACGGTGTGACCGAGAGCGAGTTGGCCGACGCGAAGACCTCAGCCGCGGGTGGGGGTGCCCTGGCACTTGAGTCCATGCACTCGCGCATGAACCGCCTCGCCCGCGCCGAACTCGCGCTGGGGGAGTTCCTCGATCTCGACGCCTCCGTTGCGCGACTCGCCGAGGTCACGCGCGAGCAGGTGCGGGAGGTTGCGGGCATGCTGCAGGGAGATATGACGGTCGAAACGATCGGGCCCGTAACCGACGAGGCTCGGGCCGAGTTGGAGGCACTCGCATGAGTCATTTCCTCTACCTGGTGCGGCACGGGGAGGTGCGTGATGCCGAATTCGGCATCACCGACGGCCCGCTCTCGGAGCGCGGCCGGCAACAGGCGCACGCGCTCGGTAAGCGCCTCGCCGATGTGCCGTTCGACCAGGCGTTCACCTCGCCGCTCGACCGCGCACTCGAAACCTCGAGCATCCTCAGCAACTACGTGCAGGGGCCGCCGGTTGAGCAGACCAACCTGCTGTTCGACTGCATCCCGTCTTCTTCGAAAGATGCCCCCGACGGCTACGACGCGTTCTTCTCCGGGGTCGACGAGGAAGACATCGAGGCCGGCCAGGCGCAGATGCAAGACGCCGTCTCGGCCTTCATGACCCGGCCGCGCGAAGACGTCCACACACTGCTCGTTACCCACAACTTCGTTATCGGCTACCTCGTCGCGCACGCGCTTGGCATGCCCGAGTGGCGCTGGCTGACGCTCGGTAGTGGCAACACTGCCCTCACCGTGCTGCGACTGCGCTCTACGCGCCCCAGCGAGCTCACCCTTTTCGGGTCGACGGCACACCTGCCGCGCGACATGCGCACCGGTATGACGTGGACACCAGCTATCTAACTACCCCAGGAGCACCTTGCACATGACTGTTTCCGTCGCCATCAGCGGAGCCACCGGCCGCATGGGCACGCTGATTCGAGGCATCGTCGATGACCTCGACGGCTTCGAGGTGCACGCCGCCCTCGACTCGTCCTCGTCGCTCGACGAAATGCTCGGTGCCGACGTGCTCATTGATGTGACGCACTACGACGCCTCCGAGCGCGCCACACGGTTTGCGCTTGAGCACGGGCTCAACGTCATCATCGGCACGAGCGGCTGGGGCAAGGATCGAGTCACCGAACTTGAGTCGAGCATTCCGGCTGAACGGGGTGTGCTCGTTGTGCCGAACTTCTCGGTGGGTTCGCTGCTCTCGACGCACCTCGCATCGATCGCGGGCAAGTTCTACGACTCGATCGAGATCCTCGAGGCGCACCACGACCGCAAGGTCGACTCGCCTTCGGGCACCGCGGTGCGCACCGCCGAAGCGATCGCGCTGGCACGCGGTGCCGAGGTCTCGTCGCCGAACACCGATCAGCGCGCGCGGGGCGAGGTCGTCGCGGGCATTCCCATCCACGCCCTGCGACTGCGCGGCGTCGTCGCTGATCAGCAGGTGATCTTCGGTGGTGAGGGCGAACTCGTAAACATCCGTCACGAGACGGTGAGCAATCGCGCCTACGTGCACGGCATCACCCTGGCTCTGCAGCAAGCCCCGACGCTTCGCGGCCTCACAGTGGGGCTCGACGCCCTCCTCGGGCTGGGGAGCTAACCCGTGCGGAAGCTCAGCGGGGCGCAGATTGGCGTCTATGTGCTGCTCGCGCTCATGGCGATCTACTTGGTTGCCATCGCAGGAATCGTGTGGGGGCTCGTCACGAGTGGCGAGGTCATCGGTATCGTCATGGGTTTTGCGCTCATCGTGTTTCCGGTCGTCGGCGTGCTGTTCGTCATCCGCGACCTCCGCTTCGTCCTGCAGTCGAACCGGCTCATCGAGCGCATGGCCGAGTCCGGCGAACTACCGGAGGACAACCTGCCGCGTCAAAACAGCGGACGCCCCGATCGTGCCGCAGCCGACGCCGAGTTCGAGTCGTGGAAGGACCGCGTCGAGGCGAACCCGGGCGACTGGCGAAACTGGGTGCTGCTCGGCCTTGCGTACCGGGCATCTGGCGACACGCCGCGAGCTCGCCAGGCGCTTCGTCGCGCGATCGCGCTCGAGCGCGGGGTCTAACTGCGCACTCGCCGGCTCAAGCCGTTTGAGTCGAGTCTGGGCCGCCTGCGACGCGGTTAGGATTGAACGTGTGAGTGGTGACATCGAATTCCGCAGCGACGTAACCGTCGAACTCGTCCGGGCCCAGGCCACCGACCGCGATGTGCTCTTCGCGGCCCGCGTTTCGACCGTGGGCGAGCAGAGCCTCGACTCCGCGACCGGCGACACCGCCGAGCTCGCAAAGCGCGACCGCGGTCTGATCAACTACCTGATGCGCGACCGTCACGGCACCCCGTTCGAGCACAACTCGCTCACGTTTTACGTGCAGGCGCCGCTCTTCGTTTTCCGTGAATTCCAGCGCCACCGCATGGCGAGCTACAACGAAGAGTCGGGCCGCTACCGCGAGCTGCGACCGGTGTTCTACGTACCGGACGCCGAGCGCAACCTCCGCCAGGAGGGTCGTCCCGGCAAGTACGAGTTCTTCCCCGGCAGCGCCGAACAGGTCGAGCTCGTGCAATCCGAGGTGCGCGGCCAGTCCGAGGCCGCTTACGCGAGCTACCAGCGGATGCTCGACGCCGGCGTCGCTCGCGAGGTCGCGCGCACCGTGCTCCCGCTGAATATCTACTCGTCGATGTACGTGACGATGAACGCCCGCTCGCTCATGAACTTCCTCTCGCTGCGGCGCAAGGCCGAGGGCTCGACGTTCCCGTCATTCCCGCAGCGCGAGATTGAGATGTGCGCCGAGAAAATGGAAGACCTCTGGTCGCAGCACATGCCCGTGACCGCCGAGGTGTTCCAGGCGAACGGTCGCGTTGCCCCCTAGCGCGCTGCCCGACGGCGCCCCGGTGCCGCAGGACGGCTCGCTGCCCGGGTCCGTCACGGAGGGCCTCGCGGGTCGGCAATTCGGGGCGTACGTGCACATCCCGTTTTGTCGCGTTCGCTGCGGCTATTGCGACTTCAACACCTACACAGCGACCGAGCTGCGGGGTGTGAGCCAGGCAAGCTACGCGGATGCGGTGGCGCAAGAGATCGCGCTCGCTCGGGGCGTGCTCGACCAGGTCGGGCATCGTGAGCCGCTCAGCACCGTGTTCTTTGGCGGCGGCACGCCGACGCTGCTCCCTGCCGCCGACCTGGTGCGCACGCTCGGTTCGCTCCGCGACACCTTCGGCATCGTCGAGGGCGCCGAGGTTACGACCGAGGCGAATCCCGACTCGGTCGACGCCCACTATCTCTCGGCACTGCGTGAGGGCGGCTTTACCCGCGTGAGTTTCGGGATGCAGTCGGCGGTGCCGCACGTGCTGCGCACGCTCGACCGTACGCACGACCCGCTCCGCGTGCCAGAGGTCGTCGCCGCGGCGAAGGCGGTCGACCTCGAAGCCTCCGTCGACCTGATCTACGGCACGCCGGGGGAGTCGCTCGACGACTGGCGTCGCTCGGTCGATGCCGCGCTCGAACTTCAACCGACGCATATCTCGGCGTACGCGCTCATCGTTGAACCTGGCACGGCCCTCGCTCGGCAGATCCGTCGAGGCGAGGTCGCCGAGGTTGACGACGACCTGCAGGCCGAGATGTACGAGTATGCCGATGCCGCGTTCGCCGCGGCCGGCTTCCAGTGGTACGAGATTTCAAACTGGTCGCTCGATGGCGCGCATCCGTCGCGGCACAACCTCGCCTACTGGCACGACACCGACTGGTGGGGCTTCGGGCCGGGCGCCCACAGCCACGTCAACGGCACACGATTCTGGAACGTGAAGCACCCCGCGGCATACGCGCAGCGACTCGCGGAGGGCACTTCACCCGCCGCGGCTCGTGAGGTGCTCGACGACGAGCAGCGCTACGCCGAGCGCGTACTGCTGCGCTCGCGCCTGGTTGAGGGTTTGCCGCTCGAGGAGCTGCGGGATCGCCGCGCCGTCGCGGAACTCATCGCCGATGGCCTCATCGAGGGTGCCGACGCAATTCGCGGCACGCTGCGACTTACCGTTCGCGGTCGGCTGCTTGCCGACGTGGTTGCCCGAGCGCTCGCCTAAGCCGAAGTAAACTGGTCGCCATGGTGAGCGAACGCAGTCTAGAGGTGTTGCGCGCCATCATCGGCGACTATGTCGCCACGCACGAGCCTGTGGGGTCGAAGCGGTTGGTGGAGCGCTATCAATTTGGCGTGTCTGCGGCGACAATCCGCAACGATATGGCCGTCCTCGAGGAGGCCGAGCTCATCGCAGCGCCGCACACTTCGTCGGGGCGTGTGCCCACCGACAAGGGCTACCGCGTCTTCGTCGATCAGCTCGCCGACGTACGCCCGCTCACCACGGCGCAGCGGCGGGCCATCGAGCAGTTCATGGAGGGTTCGCTCGAGCCCGAGGAACTGCTCACCCGCTCGGTGCGCACGCTCGCGCAGCTCACCGGCACCGTGGCCATCGGCCACCTTCCCTCGCTCCTCGACGCGCACATCCATCGCATCGAGCTCGTCTCGCTGTCGGTGCGCCGCGTGCTGGTGGTGCTCATCACCGACACAGGCCGTGTCGAACAGCGCATCGTCGATCTCGAACGCGACACCGGCGACGAGGAATTTCTCGCGCTGCGCGACCTCGTCAATGAACGGCTCGTTGGCAAGCGGCTCGAAGACGCCGCGGCCGAGCTGCGCGAGCTGCATGACGGCGATGACTTCGGCGGGGTCGCCGACCGGGTGCTGCAATCGCTCGTGCAGCAGGTGTTCGCGAACCGCGACGACAAGCTGATCATCGCCGGCGCCGCCAACCTCGCACTGACGGAGCACGACTTCTCGTCGATCTTCCCCGTGCTCGAGGCGATCGAAGAGCAGGTAGTCTTGCTGCGACTCGTCGGGGAACTCGATCTCGACGAACGCGGCGTTGCAGTGTCGATCGGTCACGAGAACCTCAACTCGGCGCTTGAGGAGACGAGCATCCTCGCCACCGGCTATACCCCCGACGGTGAAGCCCGAGTGGGTATCCTCGGTCCGACGCGTATGGACTATCAGCGCAACATCGCCGCCGTTCGGGCGGTCGCGCGATACCTCTCGCGCAGCTTCGACACTCCGAGCTGACTACGGCTCCAACCACTTCATTTCATCCACTCAGGAGGCAGAGGTCTTGGCAGACCACTACGAGACACTCGGTGTGAGCCGCGAGGCAAGCCCAGAAGAGATCAAGAAGGCGTATCGCAAGCTGGCCCGTCAGCTGCACCCCGACGTCAACCCGTCGCCCGAGGCGGCCGAGAAGTTCAAGGACGTCACCGCTGCCTACGACACCCTCTCTGACCCGCAGCGGCGGCAGCAGTACGACCTCGGCGATGCCGGCGGAGCTGGCGGCGGATTCGGCTTCGGCGACATCTTCGACGCGTTCTTCGGTGGCCAGGGCTCGCGCCGCGGCCCGCGTTCGCGTGCCCAGCGGGGGCAGGATGCGCTCGTGCGCGTCGACCTCGACCTCGCCGAGGTGATCTTTGGCACGCATCGCGACATCGAGATCGCGACCGCGGTGCGCTGCGAGACCTGCGAGGGCAGCTGCTGCGCGCCAGGCACGAGCCCGACCACGTGCTCGACCTGTGGTGGCGCGGGTGAGGTCACCCGCCAGGTGCGCTCAGTGCTCGGCCCGGTCGTCACCTCGAGCCCCTGCGGCGTCTGCCAGGGCTACGGCACCGTCATCGAGCACCCCTGCGACACGTGCCACGGCCAGGGCCGCGTGCGCGCGCAGGTCACCCTGCCCGTTGACATTCCCGCGGGCGTCGACACGGGCCTGCGCCTGCACCTTCCAGGTCAGGGCGAGGCGGGTGCCGCGGGCGGCGCCTATGGCGACATCTACCTCGAGATCCGCGTGCGCGAAGACGACACCTTCACGCGTGACGGTGACAACCTGCTCGCGGCTGTCGAGGTCTCGATGGTCGACGCCGTGTTCGGCACCTCGGCCACGTTGCCCGGCGTGGATGGCGACATCGAGCTCGAGATCCCGGCCGGCGCACAGTCTGGTGACGTGCTCACCGTGCGCGGTCGCGGTGTGACCCGCCTGCGCAGCCCCATGCGCGGCGACCTCGACGTGACCCTGCAGGTGCGCACGCCGACGAAGCTCGATCACAAGCAGAAGGATCTGCTCAAGCAGTTTGCGGACCGCGACAAGCACCCCCAGGCTCCCGGCCTGATCAAGGACCAGCCCGGACTGTTCTCGAAGCTGCGCGGGAAGTTCGGCCGCTAGTGGCACACGCCTACTTCGCCGTCAGTCTTGCCGCGGTTCGCTCCGGTGAACTGATCACGGTGAGCGGCGGCGAGGCGCGCCACGCCGTGGGCGTCGCGCGCCTGCGCGTCGGGGAACAACTCACCCTGCTCGACGGCGAGGGTGGCAGCGTCATCGCCGAGGCGAGCGAAGTCGGCGCAACGGAGTTCACCGCGCGAGCGCTCGCCGACGCGACGGTCGAGCCTGCGCCGAGCCCCCGGATCCTGCTCGTTCAGGCCCTCGCGAAGGGCGGCCGTGACGAGATGGCGCTGCAGGCCTCGGTCGAGCTCGGCATTGACGGGGTGATTCCCTGGCAGGCGCAGCGCTCGGTGTCGACGTGGCGGGGCGACAAGGTCGTGAAGCAGCGCGAGCGGTGGCAGACGATCGCTCGGGAGGCGAGCAAGCAGGCGGTGCGGGCGCGGGTGCCGCGGGTGGATGCGCCGGTCACCACGAAACAGCTCGCGCAACTCTCGGGCACACTTCGGCTCGTGGTGCTCGACCCGATCGCCACTGCGCCATTGAGCGAGCTTGAGCCGGATGCGCGGGATCTCGCGCTGGTGGTGGGCCCCGAGGGCGGCATCGACGAACGTGAGTTCGGGCTGCTCACCGAGGCGGGCGCTGAGCGCCGACGGCTCGGTGCAAATGTGTTGCGCACCTCGACCGCGGGCCCAGTGGCACTTGCGGCGATGTTCACCAAGCTCGGGCGCTGGTAGGCGACTAGACTCACCCGCATGGCCGAGAGCATTTTCACCCGGATCATCAATCGCGAGATTCCCGCCGAGATCGTTGCTGAAGACGATCGCGTCATCGCGTTCACCGACATTCACCCCAAGGCACCGGTGCATCTGCTCGTCGTGCCGAAGGACCCGCAGTACCGTGACGTGACCGAGCTCGCTGCGGGCGACCCCGAGTTGCTCGCGCACGTCGTCGCGACGGCCAAGCGCCTCGCGGGCGATCACAGCGACGGCGATTTCCGTCTCGTGTTCAACACCGGTGCGACCGCCGGTCAGACGGTATTCCACGTACACGCGCACGTCCTTGCGGGCGGGCTGGAGGAAGGCTCACTTGGAGCAGACTGAACGAACAGTCGTAATTGAGGGTGCTTCGATGCTGCACCTGCTCGGGCCGGGCGATCGCCTCCTGAGCACGATCGAAGCCGAGCATCCGAGCGTCACGGTGCTCGTGCGAGGCAATGAGGTGCATCTGCGGGGCGATGTCGACGACGTCGAGCTCGCTGAGCGGCTCGTGCGCGAGATGGCGTCGCTCGCAAGGTCGGGCGCCATGCTCGCGCCCGATGAGATTGCGCGCTCGAAGCAGCTGCTTTCGAATGGCGAGGGTCCATCGCCGACCCAGGTGTTTGGCGAGGCTATCGTCAACGCCCGCGGTCGCGCCGTGCGGGCGAAAACGCTCGGACAGAAGCGGTACGTCGACGCCATCGACGTCAACACGGTCACCTTCGGCATCGGCCCCGCCGGTACCGGCAAGACCTACCTCGCCATGGCGAAGGCCGTGCAGGCGCTCCAGCGCAACGAGATCAACAAGATCGTGCTCACGCGCCCCGCCGTCGAAGCGGGGGAGCGCCTCGGCTTCCTGCCGGGCACCCTCAACGACAAGATCGACCCCTACCTGCGGCCACTCTTCGACGCCCTGGGCGACATGCTCGACCCAGACCTCGTCGTCAAGCTCATGAGCCAGAACGTGGTCGAGGTGGCACCCCTCGCGTACATGCGCGGCCGCACCCTGAACGACGCGTACGTGATCCTCGACGAGGCGCAGAACACGACGCAGGAGCAGATGAAGATGTTCCTCACGCGCCTCGGCTTCGGCTCGAAGCTCGTCGTGACGGGCGACGTCACCCAGGTCGATCTTCCCGGCGGCAACTCCGGTCTCCGGCACGCGTCGCGGGTGCTCCGTGACATCCCCGACATTCACTTTGCCGAGCTCACGAGCGACGACGTCGTTCGCCACAGCCTCGTCGCAAAGATCGTCGACGCCTATGACGAGTACACGAGCCGCCAGGAGCACAGCCGATGAGTATTGAAATCAACAACGAGTCGGGCGCCGAGGTCGACGAGTCGTCGGTGCTCGGCCTGGCGACGTTCGCGCTCGACTACCTGCACGTGCATCCGGACGCCGAACTCAGCATCGTATTTGCCGATGTCGGGGTCATGGAAGAGCTCCACGTGCAGTGGATGGACGAGCCGGGTCCGACCGACGTGCTCAGCTTTCCCATGGACGAGCTACGCCCCGGCTCGATCGAGCGGCAGACGCCTCCCGGTTTGCTCGGTGACATCGTCGTCTGCCCCGAGGTCGCGGCCGCTCAAGCCGTCACCAACCGGCACTCGACGATGGACGAGATTCGCTTTCTCGTGGCCCACGGCATCCTGCACCTGCTCGGTTTCGACCACGCCGAGCCCGAGGAACACAAGCGGATGTTCGGGCTGCAAGACGAAATCCTCGCGGGGTTCGCGGCGCAAGAGCGCAAGAAGCAGCGGGGTCGTAAGTAAGTGAGCGGACCGCTCGTGGTCCTCATCACCATTCTCCTCATCGTTGGCGCGGCACTGCTCGCCGCCGTCGAGTCGGCCATTGCGGTGCTTTCCCGCGCCGACGTGGTGGATGAGGCCGAGGCGGCGAACTCTCCCGACACGCTGCGTCGCATCGGCGACAACATGTCCGGGCACCGTGAGGCCGTCGGCTTCGCGCGCATCGGCGCCGAGACCCTCGCGACGGTGCTCATTTCGGTCTGGTTTGCCACCCTCGTGGTCGGACCGTGGCTCGCGTTTCTGTTTGCCTCGCTGCTCATGCTCGCGGTGCACGTGCTGTTTACGGGGTCGACGCCCCGCACGATCGGCCGAACACACCCCCGCGACACGCTGCGGATGCTCGGCTGGCTCGCGCGCGGCTGCCGCGTCGTGTTCGGGCCCATCAGCGATCTGCTCGGCACGCTTGGCGACATCGTGACCCCCTCGCAAAAGCATCGACACGCGACCGTCTCGAGCGAGGAGCAACTCCTCTCGATGGTCGACGCCGCCACCGAGCAGGAGGTGCTTGACGAGGATGACCGCGAGCTCATCCATTCGGTGTTCGATTTTTCGGACCGTCTCGTCCGCGAAGTGATGGTTGCGCGCACCGACATGCTTACGGTCGACGCTGACGACACGGTGCACGACGGCCTGCGGTCACTGCTCGAGGTCGGCATCTCGCGCGCGCCGATCGTCGGCCGTGACAGCGACGACATCCGCGGCATCGCGTATCAGAAAGACCTCGCCCGGCACCTGCTCGAACACCCCGAGTCGACGCTGCGGGTCGCCTCGTTGGCACGGCCCCCGGTGTTCGTGCCCGAGTCCCTCGCCGCCGACACGCTGCTGCGCCGGATGCAACGCGACTCGACGCACTTCGCGATGGTCGTGGACGAGTACGGCGGCATCGCTGGGCTCGTGACCCTCGAGGACCTCATCGAGGAACTCGTCGGCGAGATCAGCGACGAGTTTGACCGCGGCGGTGACGAGTACGAGCGACTCGAGGACGGTACGCTCGTAGTCTCGTCGCGCATGAACATTACCGATCTCGGGGAGCTCCTCGACATCGACCTTGAACACGAAGACGTGGACTCGGTGGGCGGCCTGCTCACCACGGCGCTCGGCAGGATTCCACAGCTCGGCGACCACGCCGAGATCGGGGGACTCGCGCTCCTCGCCGACCGCGTCGGGCGTCGCCACCGCGTCACGCGCATCCAGGTGCGAGTGCTCGAACCGCACTCTACGAACGAAAAAGAGGAAGCAGCATGAGCGAGTACCGCGCCGGATTCGTCACCTTCATCGGGCGCCCGAACGTGGGCAAATCGACCCTGACCAACGCGCTCGTGGGCGAGAAGATCGTCATCACCTCGTCGAAGCCGCAGACCACGCGCCGCGCGGTGCGGGGAGTCGTGCACCGCGACCACGGCCAACTCGTCATCGTCGACACGCCGGGTGTCCACCGGCCCCGCACGCTGCTCGGCCAGCGGCTCAATGACGTCGTCGAAGAGACGCTCGCTGAGGTCGACGTGGTCGGGTTCTGCGTGCCTGCCGACGAAGAGCTCGGCCCCGGCGACCGCTTCATCAACGAGTGGGTCGACAAGGCGAAGCGCGCGAAGAAGGTGGCGCTCGTCACCAAGTCCGAACTCGTGTCGAAGGCCAAGGTCGCCGAGCAGTTGCTTGCGCTCGCCGAGCTGCGCGAGTGGGATGCGATCATCCCGGTCTCGTCGGTCGACGACATCAACCTTGAGCCGCTCGTCGACGAACTTATCGGGCTCATGCCCGAGTCGGAAGCGCTGTACCCGGCCGACATGGTCACAGAAGAACGCTACGCACAGCGCGTCGAGGAGCTGATTCGTGAGGCCGCGCTCGAGGGTGTGCACGACGAGCTGCCCCACTCGATCGCCGTGCAGATCGAAGACATTCTCGACTCCGACGATGGCAGCCGCGAGATCTTCGCCAACGTCATTGTCGAGCGCGACAGCCAGAAGGGCATCGTCATCGGCAAGGGCGGCTCGCGCCTCAAGATGGTGCGCCAGCACGCGGCGAAGCAGATCAGCGCCATCTCGCCGACCAAGGTGAAATTGACGCTTCACGTCAAGGTGGCGAAAGATTGGCAGCGTGACCCAAAGCAGCTCGGCCGCCTCGGCTTCTGACGTTCCGCCGCAACCGCGGCGTCGCGTCAACTCGCCGTTACCGGCGTGGCTGCGCCACACGGTTGGCCACAACGGGCAGCACCGGTGGCTCGTCGACAGCGTCTTCGGCATCGGCATGATGCTGACCATCGGCTTCCCGTTTACGACCCGAGCCGACTGGAGCTACTTCTTCAACTGGGCGTCGGTGCCCGTGTGGCTGCTCTTCACCGCCGCCTGCGTCATTCGACGCATATCACCGTGGGCCTCGTTCGTGCTTGTCACGATCGGTTTCTGCATCAAGCTGCTGCTGGGGCTGCGGCCGCACGGCATGGAAGTTGCGATCCTCATCGTGCTTTACACGGGCGCCGTCTGGGGCTCGCGCACGCTGTTCTACCTCACGGCCGTCGCGAGCGTCGTGTACCCGGTCGTGCAGTCGGCCTACATCGCGACCTTTCCGCAGGACATGCCATTCATCACGATTTTTGCGGGCGACGGCATCGTCAGCCTCGACCGCATTATCGTGAACTTCTCGATCGTTGCCGTGCCGTTGACGCTGTTTGCCATGATCAGTTGGGTTGCGGGCGCGCTGCAGCGCATGCAGATCTCAACGAGCCGATCGGCGCACTCGGCGCAGATCGCCGAGCTCGAGTACCAGCGGGCGCAGGAACAGCTCGTGGTCGAACAGGAGCGCAGCCAGATCGCCCGCGACATGCACGACGTCGTCGCGCACTCCCTGGCCGTTGTGGTGGCACAGGCCGACGGCGGCCGTTATCTCATGAAAAGTTCGCCGCAGGCCGTGGAGCCGGTGCTCGCGACGATTTCCGAGACGGCTCGCGACGCGCTGCTCGATGTGCGCGGCCTCCTCTCGCAGTTGCGGCACACCCAAGCCGAAACCGAGCGCAAGACGCTCGACGACCTCCCGCCGCTCATCGGCCGCATCCGTGCCGCCGGCCTCAACCTACAGACGAATATGCAGGGGGAGCCGCATCCGGTGGGTGCGAACGCCGAGGTGGCGATCTACCGGCTCGTGCAGGAGTCCCTCACCAACGCGCTCAAGTACGGTGACGGTCGATTCCCGACGCGCTTGCAAACCCAATGGGGCGAACAGCTGGAGATCACGGTGCGCAATCGAGTCTCACGCAAGCCGAAGTCCCAGAGCGGATCTCGCCACGGTCTCGTCGGGATGCGCGAGCGACTCGCCGTGGTCGGCGGCACGGTCGCGGCCGGTCCGCAGGGCGAGGACTGGGTGGTGACCGCGACGGTGCCGTACTCGGACCGCTCGCGTGCGGCAGCAACTCCGGGCTTGCCGAACCTGCAGAACGAGGATGTTGGCGGCACGACGTAATCTGTTGCCATGAACGAATCTCCCCAGCACGGCGGTCCGATCCGCGTCGCGCTCGTCGACGACCAGCAGCTCTTCCGCGGCGGCATCCGCATGCTGGTCGACTCGCAGGATGACATGGCGTATGTCGCCGAGGCTTCCGACGGCGCCGAAGCCGTCCGCCTCGCGATGTCGGTGAAGCCCGACGTGATTCTCATGGACGTGCGCATGCCGAACATGGATGGGCTCGAGGCGACCCAGCAGATCGTCGCCCGCGGACTCGAAAGCCGCATCCTCATCCTCACCACGTTCGACCTCGACAAGGCGGTCGCGCGCGCGGTCGCGGCCGGCGCCTCGGGCTTCGTGCTCAAGGACGCTGACCCCGAGTTCCTGCTCGCCGCCATCCGCACCGTGCACGGCGGCTCGGAGGTGTTCGCCGCACAGGCGACCGCCGACCTCATCCGCCGTTTCTCGCAGTCGCCGAACCGGCTCGAGGGCGAACCGGAGGAGTTCGAGGCCCTCACAGAGCGTGAGCGCGAGATGTTCTTCCTCGCAGCGAAGGGCATGTCGAACGGCGAGATCGCGACCCAGGAGTTCCTCTCGGAAGCCACCGTCAAGACGCACATTTCGCGCATCCTGGCGAAGCTTGGCCTGCGCGACCGCGTGCAGCTCGTCGTCTACGCGTACGAGCACGGGCTGCTCTAGCTTGCGCACCGGCGACAGAGTCATACCTGCGTATGACGCCCGTTCGGATGTGTCGCTGACGAATCATGCTGCGCCTGGTCGTAACGTGGATCGCATGAACGCCCAACCCAAATTCGCTGCCGGGCAACACGCCCCCGGTGCGTACGGGATGGAAGTGTTCGGCCTCCACCGCACCGGCAATGCGCCGCTGCATCGCGTCAGCTTTGTTGCGCGCAGGGGCGAGACCACGGCGCTGTTGTCGCCCGACGGCTCGGGCGGCGCCGTGTTGCGTGCCGCCCTCGGCTTCGAGCCCGTTGAGTCGGGTTTTAGCGTCATCGAGGGTCGGCGCTTCGTGCCGGCCGCCGGTCCCGAGCCGATTGCCGACCCCGAGCGGGTAGGCGTACTGTTGCGCGACCCGGTGATCACGCAGGGTCGCACCCTTGACGAGCACCTGCGCCAGGGGCTTCTGCCTGATCACCGTGGGGCGCTCGGGCAGCAGGAAGTGCAGACGCTTCGCGACTCGCTTGGCTTCATGAACGCCGGCAGCGCTATCGTGTCGGAGTTGCCGCTCTCGCTGCAGTACCGCGTCGCCATTGGGCGAGCGGTCGCCGCGAGGCCCGCCATCATCGCCGCCGACGACCCCTACGGTGGCCTCCCGGAGCGCGAGCGCCACCTGCTCGTGTCGTTGCTGCGCGCGGTTGCCAGCGAGCACGGCATCGGCGTCGTGCACGCGACGGGCGATGTTGACCTCGCCACGCGGGCAAATCACGTCGTCGTGATCGAGGGCGGGCGCATCACGAACGACCTGCGCGGCACCCTGCGCGTGCAGCGGCTGCTCGGCCGCAACGTGCGCTAGCTCGACGGGCGCCAATTTTGGCGGTGCTACGCTAATCGCATGCATTCGTACGGCACCCTCCTCCTTCTATGCCGCGGCGGGGCTTAGCAACTAAGCCTTCCCTGCCGCGGAGTTGAAGCATGGCTTAGGCCAAGAATCTTCAGGAGAGAGTTCGCACATGCGCAATCTGCAGCAGCCGTCCAAAATGCCCACCCACCGGTACGTCTCGTACGCGGACCAGTTTGGTGTCACCCTTCCCGACCGCACCTGGCCCGATCAGGTCATCACGAAGGCACCACGCTGGTGCGCCGTCGACTTGCGCGACGGTAACCAGGCCCTCATCGACCCGATGTCGCCCGAGCGCAAGCTGGTCATGTTCGACCTGCTCGTGCGCCTCGGCTACAAAGAGATCGAGGTCGGCTTCCCGTCGGCCAGCCAGACGGACTTCGACTTCGTTCGTCGTCTCATCGACGAGAACCACATTCCCGACGACGTGACCATTCAGGTGCTGACCCAGGCGCGCGAGCACCTCGTCAAGCGCACCTATGAGTCACTGCGCGGGGCCAAGCGCGCGATCGTGCACCTCTACAACTCGACGAGCGTGCTGCAGCGCGAGGTCGTATTCCGCGAAAACCGCGAGGGCGTGAAGCAGATCGCGCTCGAGGGCGCACGCATGTGCAAGCGCTTCGAGTCCATCGCCGAGGGAACCGAGATTTTCTACGAGTACTCGCCCGAGAGCTATTCCGGCACCGAGCTCGACTACGCGCTTGAGGTGAGCAACGCGATTATCGAAGAGCTCGACGCGACGCCCGAGCGCCCGATCATCATCAACCTGCCCGCGACCGTCGAGATGTCGACGCCGAACGTCTACGCCGACTCGATCGAGTTCATGCACCGCAACCTCGCCCGCCGCGAATCGGTGATCATTTCGCTGCACCCGCACAACGACCGCGGCACCGCGGTGGCGGCGGCTGAGCTCGGCTACATGGCTGGCGCGGACCGCATCGAGGGCTGCCTGTTCGGCAACGGCGAGCGCACCGGTAACGTCGACCTCGTCACCCTCGGCATCAACCTGTTCACGCAGGGTGTCGACCCCGAGATTGACTTCTCGAACATCGACGAGATCCGCCGCACGGTCGAGTACTGCAACCAGCTGCGCGTGGGGGAGCGCCACCCATGGGGCGGCGACCTTGTCTACACCGCGTTCTCGGGCTCGCACCAGGATGCGATTAAGAAGGGCTTCGAGGCGATGGCGGCGAAGTCGGACGAGACCGGCGTACCTGTCGACGAACTCGAGTGGGCTGTGCCGTACCTGCCGGTCGACCCGCGTGACCTCGGCCGCACCTACGAGGCCGTGATTCGCGTCAACTCGCAGTCGGGCAAGGGCGGCGTTGCCTACCTCCTCAAGGAGCACCACAACATCGAGCTCCCGCGTCGCTTGCAGATCGAATTCTCGGCAACGGTGCAGCAGCGCACCGATGCCGAGGGTGGCGAGGTCGCTCCCGACGACATTTGGCAGATCTTCGTTGACGAGTACCTGCCGGCAACTGAGGACGCTGAGAAGTGGGGCCGCCTCGAGATCTTCGGCGTCCGCACGGCGACCGAAATGGACGGCACCACCGCGATTACGGTGAAGCTGCGCCGCGAAGACGAAGAGCTCACGATTGAGAGCACCGGCAACGGACCGATCAACGCGTTCCTTAACGTGCTCGAAGACCGCGGCTACGAGGTGAAGCTCTACGACTATGTCGAGCACACGCTGTCGGCATCGGGCGACGCCCTCGCTGCGGCCTACGTCGAGCTCGAAGTCAACGGCCAGCGACTGTGGGGCGTCGGCATCGACCCCGACATCTCGAACGCCTCGCTCAAGGCGATCGTGTCAAGCGTGAACCGCGCGGTGCGCAACGCGCAGCACTAAGTACGAGGGCTGAGGATGCCGAACTATACCGACGAGGTCGTGATTCTTCGCGGCCGTCCGCTCGGTGAGGCCGACCGCATCCTCACCTGCTTCGGGCGACAGCACGGCAAGATCAGTGCTGTCGCCCGCGGCGTGCGCCGTACCGCGTCGAAATTCGGCGCACGCGTCGAGGCGGGCAACGTCATCGACGCGCAGTTCTACACTCGTGGCCACGGACCCGCCGGCCTCGACACCCTCACCCAGGCCGTCACGGTGCACAGCTTCGCGGCCAAAATGGTTGACGACTTCGACGTCTACACGATGTCGGCCGCGATCCTTGAGGCGGCAGACCGCATCCTCGAGGCCGAGGCGGCGCCGTTGCAGTTTGCCCAGCTCGTCGGCTCGCTGCGGTATCTCGCGCGGCGTGAGCATCCGGCCGGGCTCGTACTCGACGCCTACCTGCTGCGTTCCCTCTCGCTGGCCGGTTGGCGGCCGACATTCACCGACTGCGCCCGCTGCGGCAAGCCCGGCCCGCACTCGCGCATCTCGCTCACCGCTGGCGGCGCGGTGTGTGACGACGACGCCCGCTCGAGCGGTGCCGTCATGTATGCGGATGTCGACACCATGCGCCTGCTCTGGGCCCTGCTCGCTGGCAACTGGGGCGTTGCTGAGGCGAGCGACGGCGGCACGCGCGCGGCCGCGCATCGCATCGTGAGCGCGTACGCGCAGTTTCACCTCGAACGCGGGCTTCGGTCGATGGCGGTGCACGACCAGGATCGCCCCGGCCCCGGCGTACCCTAATCGGTATGACTACGCCCGAGGCCCGCACGTTCAAGCCCCTGGACTGGACGGGACTCACGCCGCCGGCGTTTCCGAGCGGCTCAGTTCCCGAACACGTCGCCGTCGTCATGGACGGCAACGGCCGCTGGGCAAACCAGCGAGGCCTGCCGCGCACCGAGGGGCACCGCGCTGGTGAGGCCGCGCTGCTCGACGTTGTAGCGGGCGCCGTGCAGGCAGGCGTGAAGCACCTTTCGGTCTACGCGTTCTCGACCGAGAACTGGGCCCGCTCGGCCGCCGAGGTGCGATTTCTCATGGGCTTCAATCGCGAGGTGCTGCACCGGCAGCGAGATCAGCTGCATGCCTGGGGCGTGAAGGTCGTGTGGTCGGGCAACCGCACCCGCCTGTGGAAGTCGGTGATCATGGACTTGCTCGCCGCCGAAGAACTTACCCGCAACAACACCGGCATGACGCTGAATATGTGTGTCAACTACGGCGGGCGCGTTGAGCTGCGGGATGCGGTGCAGGCAATCGCGCGTGACGTCGCGGCGGGCAAGCTCAAGCCCGAACGCATCCGTGAGTCGCACATTGCGGCACACCTGTACCAGCCACAGCTGCCCGACGTCGACCTGTTCGTGCGCTCGTCGGGGGAGCAGCGCACCTCGAACTTCCTGCTCTGGGAGTCGGCCTATGCCGAGATGGTGTTTCTCGACACGCTGTGGCCAGACTTCACGCGAGAAGATCTCTGGCGCGCCATCGGACTCTACGTGTCTCGCGACCGCCGCTTCGGCGGTGCGGTCGACGCGCCGCAGCAGGCCACGGAAACACCATGACGGCAACAATCTGCTTTACTGGACGGCGTGCAACAACTACGCCTCTTTGAATCAGGCCGTTCGAAGTACCTCGACGTCGACGCGATTCAACGTCGCATTCACGCCGATGTGGCCGGTGGTACCCACCCGAACACGGTGATCTACTCGGAGTTCGACCCCGTCTACACGGCCGGCTCTCGCACCGCCGATGCCGACATTCCGAACGAGGATGTGCCGATCGTGCGCATCGACCGCGGCGGTTCGGTGACCTACCACGGCCCGGGGCAACTCGTCGCGTACCCGATCGTGCTCATTCACGGCCGGCAGGACGTCGTCGCCTACGTGCGGGCCCTCGAAGCGGCCGTCATGGGCGCCGTCGCCGAGCTGGGCGTGCAGAGCCAGCGCGTCGACGGCCGCACCGGCGTGTGGCTGGTGCGCGATGGCGTGCCCGACCGCAAGCTTGGTGCCATTGGCGTGCGCTTCTCGAAGCACGCGACGATGCACGGGCTCGCACTCAACGTGCATCCGAAGCTGCACGACTTCGATCGCATTGTGCCGTGCGGCATCCGCGACGCCGGTGTCACCTCGCTTGCCGAGCTCGGTGTCGACGCCAGCCTCGCCGAAATCGCCGACGTGCTGCACCCGCACCTCGACCGTCAACTTGTCCGTTTCCAGGCACCCGTGGAGGTGACCGCATGAACACGCTCGCACCCGAAGGGCGAAAGCTGCTGCGCGTTGAGGCGCGTAACGCCGAGACCCCGATTGAGACCAAGCCCGAGTGGATTCGCACCCGCGCCACCGCGAACGAGCAGTACCAGGACGTCAAGCGCCTCGCGCGCCAGAGCAACCTGCACACCGTCTGCGAAGAGGCGGGTTGCCCGAACATCTACGAGTGCTGGGAGGACCGCGAAGCGACGTTCCTCATCGGCGGCGACCAGTGCACCCGCCGCTGCGACTTCTGCATGATCGCGACGGGTAAGCCCCTCGACTACGACCGCGAGGAGCCGCGCCGAGTGGCCGAGTCGGTGCGCGAGCTCGGCCTCCGCTATGCGACCGTCACGGGGGTCGCGCGCGACGACCTGCCGGACGGCGCTTCCTGGCTCTTCGCCGAGACCGCGAGGCAAGTTCATGCGCTGAATCCGGGCACCGGCGTCGAGCTGCTCGTCGATGACTTCCGCGGCGGCGACGACGCGATCGTCGCGGTCTGCGAGGTTGAACCCGAGGTGTTCGCCCACAACATCGAGACGGTGCCGCGTATCTTCAAGGAGATCCGCCCTGGGTTCCGCTACGACCGATCGTTGCGGATGCTCGCCCGGGCGAGCGAGCTTGGCATGGTTACGAAGTCGAACCTCATTCTCGGCATGGGGGAGACCCGCAACGAGATCGAGGCGACAATGCGCGAGCTGCGCGAACACGATGTCGACATCCTCACGCTGACCCAGTACCTGCGCCCGAGCAAGCTGCACCACCCGATCGATCGCTGGGTGAAGCCCGAAGAGTTCATCGAGCTCTCCGACATTGCTCGCGAGCTCGGCTTCGTCGGCGTCATGGCCGGTCCGCTCGTGCGTTCCTCGTACCGGGCCGGCCGCCTGTGGGCCCAAGCGACCAAGGCTAAGGGTCGCCCGATTCCGGAGCAGCTCGCGCACCTCGACAGCGACACCCCGGCGCGTCAGGAAGCCACCGAGGTGCTCGCTCGCCACATGGCTAAGATGGGAAGCTGATTCTCGCTGGCTCTGCGCCGGCGCCCGCCCACCATCAGGAGTGTTCAACAGATGGCAGCCTCCAAGCTCGACCAGGTCATCGCGCTCGCTAAGCGACGCGGCTTTGTGTACCAGGCGGGTGAAATCTATGGAGGTTCGCGCTCGGCGTGGGACTACGGCCCCCTCGGCGTCGAACTCAAGGAGAACATCAAGCAGCAGTGGTGGCAGTACTTCGTGCGTGGCCGCGCCGACATGGTCGGCCTCGACTCGGCGGTGATTCTGCCGAAGCGCGTATGGGAGGCCTCGGGCCACGTCGCGACGTTCACCGACCCGCTCATCGAGTGCACGAACTGCCACAAGCGCCAGCGGCAGGACCACCTGCTCGAGGCATTCGAGGCAAAGAAGGGCCGCGAGGCGACGGGCATGGACGAGATCGTCTGCCCCGAGTGCGGTACCAAGGGCCAGTGGACCGAGCCCCAGAACTTCTCGGGCCTCATGAAGACCTACCTCGGCGCGGTCGACAACGAAGAGGGCCTGCACTACCTGCGCCCCGAGACGGCGCAGGGTATCTTCGTCAATTTCAACAACGTGGTGACGACTGCGCGGAAGAAGCCGCCGTTCGGCATCGGCCAGGTCGGCAAGTCGTTCCGCAACGAGATCACGCCCGGAAACTTCATCTTCCGCACCCGCGAATTCGAGCAGATGGAAATCGAATACTTCGTGCCGCCAGCGGATGCGTCGCAGCACTTCGACGAGTGGGTTCAGGCCTGCTGGAACTGGTTCGTCGACCTCGGCATCAACCCCGAGCACATGCGCCAGTTCGACGTCCCCGCGGACGAGCGCGCGCACTACTCTGACCGCACGATCGACTTCGAGTACGAGTTCGGCTTCAGCGGCAGCGCCTGGGGCGAGCTCATGGGTGTGGCCAACCGCACCGACTTCGACCTCAAGTCGCACACGGACGCGTCGGGCACCTCGCTGCAGTTCTTCGACCAGGCGGCCGGCGAGCACTTCACGCCGTATGTAATCGAGCCGTCCTTCGGCCTCACCCGCTCGCTCATGGCGTTCCTCGTAGATGCCTACGAGGAGGACGAGGCGCCGAACGCGAAGGGCGGCACCGACACCCGCACCGTGCTGCGCCTCGACCCGCGCCTCGCGCCGGTGAAGGCCGCCGTGCTGCCCCTGTCGAAGAAGGAAGAGCTCGCCCCGCTGTCGCAGCGCGTCGCCGAGGAGCTTCGCGCTGGTGGCCGCTGGAATATCGACTACGACGACGCCGGCCAGATCGGCCGCCGGTACCGTCGCCAGGACGAGATCGGCACACCGCTGTGCATCACGGTCGACTTCGACTCGCTCGACGACAACGCCGTGACCGTGCGCGACCGCGACACCATGACGCAGGAGCGCGTGAGCGTCGACCGCCTGTATGGCTACGTCGCCGAGCGCCTGCGCGGAGCCTAATCGCAGCTCGGGGTCGCCAATACGGGCGCGGGGTGCGAGAATAGTTCGGTTATGCCGACTGCAACTCTCTCGCACGCACCCGCGCTGAAGATTGGCGACCTCGAGGTCGCCTCGCCGGTCGTGCTCGCGCCGATGGCCGGGGTGACGAATGAGGCGTTCCGTCGGCTCTGCCGCGAGTACGGCGCCGGCCTGTATGTCACCGAGATGGTGACGACCCGGGCACTCGTCGAGCGCAACGAGTCGACGATGCGACTCATCCGCCACCATCCGTCGGAAGACATCCGGTCGATCCAGCTCTATGGCGTCGACCCGATCACCGTCGGTGACGCCGTTGGCCTCCTTGTCGACGAGGATCGCGCCGACCACATCGACCTCAACTTTGGCTGCCCCGTACCCAAAGTCACCCGTCGCGGTGGCGGTTCGGCGCTGCCGTGGAAGACGGATCTATTCGAGGCGATCTGCGCAGCCGCGGTGCGTCGCGCCGGCGACGTGCCCCTGACGATCAAGATACGCAAGGGCATCAACGATGATCACCTGACCTACCTCGAGGCGGCGAAGATCGCCGAGCAGGCGGGCGTCGCCGCGATCACGCTGCACGCGCGCACGCTCGAGCAGCAGTACTCGGGCACGGCTGATTGGGACGCGATCCGCACGCTGAAAGAGACCATCACGTCGATTCCGATCCTCGGCAACGGCGACGTGTTCGAGGGTGAGGACGGCCCGCGCATGATGGCTGAGACCGGCTGCGACGGCGTCGTCGTCGGTCGCGGTGTGCTCGGCCGCCCGTGGCTCTTCGGCGATCTCGAGGCGGCGTTCTCGGGTAGCGAGCGGCGTATCCAGCCCGGCCTGCGCGAGGTCGGTCACGCGATGGTGCGCCACGCCGAGCTGCTCGTCGACTTCTTCGGCAACGAAGGCCACGGTTGCCGCGACTTCCGCAAGCACGTCGCCTGGTACTTCAAGGGGTACCCTGTCGGTGGCGAGCTGCGCAAGCGCTTCGCGCTCATCGACACGCTCGACGAGCTGCGCGAGCTCGCTGATGGGCTTGAGGACTCCTCGTGGCCGGGCGTCGGCGCCGAGGGCCCGCGCGGCCGTTCGGGCAGCCCGAAGCGCGCCGTGCTGCCGCAGGGCTGGCTCGACTCGCGCCGCCTGCTCGATTCCGAGAGCGCCGACATCGCGGCTGCCGAACTTGACGTCTCGGGAGGCTAGGGATGCGCGCGCCCGGCCTGAATGGCCCCGCGAGCGAGTACTCGCTCGACGACGAAGCCCGGTTCCTGCCGGAGTTCCACGAGAACCGTCGCCGCTCATCCTTCGCCCGTGACCGGGCGCGCCTGCTGCACTCCTCGGGTCTGCGGCGCCTCGCGCTGAAGACGCAGGTGCTCTCACCGACGACGGGCGCGGACTTTGCCCGCAACCGACTCACGCACTCGCTCGAGGTGGCCCAGGTCGGCCGCGAGATCGCCGGCTCGCTCGCGCTCGACCCCGACATCGTCGACACCGCGTGCCTCGCCCACGACATCGGGCATCCGCCGTTTGGCCACAATGGCGAGCGCGCCCTCAACGACTGGTCGACCGACATCGGCGGCTTCGAGGGCAACGCGCAGACACTTCGGCTCGTGTCGCGGCTGGAGCCAAAGGTATTCGACGAATCGGGGCTCGCCTACGGCCTCAACCTGACCCGCGCATCCCTCGATGCGGCGTGCAAGTACCCGTGGGATCGCGACACCGGCCTCGCACTCGGCACGCGCAAGTTCGGCGTGTACGACGACGACAAGCCGGTGTTCGACTGGCTGCGAGCCGGCGCCCCGAGCGGGCGCAAGTGCATCGAGGCGCAGGTCATGGACTTGAGCGACGACATCGCGTACTCGGTGCACGACCTCGAGGACGCCGTGGTCGAGGGCTTCCTGCCCCTGACCGAACTGGAGGACGCCGAAAACCGCGAGGCAATCTTGTTCAACGCCGTCGAGTGGTCGGGGCGCAAATTCGACGAGGGCGAGCTCGGCGCGGCGTTCGATCGGCTGCTCACGCTGCCGTGGTGGGTGCACGACTATTCGGCGGCGGCGCGCGACCGCGCGGCATTGAAGAACCTCACCTCGCAGCTCATCGGCCGCTTTGCGAAAGCCTCAATTGCGGCGACTCTCGAAGCGTACGGCAGCGAGAACCTGCTCATTCGCTTTGGTGCCGAGGTGATCGTGCCCCGCGAGATCGAAGCCGAGATCGCACTGCTCAAGGGCGCCGTGGCCGGCTTCGTCATGAGCCTGCCCACGCGCCAGCCGGTGTATGCCCGCCAGCGTGAGCTGCTCACCGAACTGCTCGAGGCACTCTGGGCCACCGGCACGCTGCACCTCGAGCGCGAGTTCTCCGACTTGTTCGACGAAGCCGACGACGACGCTGCTCGCCGCCGGGTGATTGTCGATCAGGTCGCGTCACTCACCGATCAGTCGGCGCTTGCGCTGCATGCGAACGTCGCCACCGTCCGCATAGCCACGGCCTAGAATCGGTGCCATGGCGCGCATCCGACGAACTGACATTGACGAGGTACGAGCGCGCACAAATATCGACGACGTTGTCGGCGAGTACGTCGCGCTGAAGTCGGCTGGCGTCGGCTCGCGCAAGGGCCTCTGCCCGTTCCACGACGAGCGCACGCCATCGTTCCATGTTCGCCCGCAGCTCGGCTTCTATCACTGCTTCGGCTGCGGTGAGTCGGGCGATGTCTTCTCGTTCCTGCAGAAGATGGACCACATCACCTTCGTTGAGGCAGTCGAGCGGCTCGCGGGCCGCCTTGGCTACCAACTCACGTACGAGGACGGCGGCGAGGCGCCCGACCACAGCAACCGCGTGCGGCTGCTGCAGGTGAATGCCGAGGCCGAGAAGTTCTTCCAGGGCCAGCTCGCCACCGCGGACGCGCAGATCGGCCGCGACTTCCTTGGTGGCCGCGGGTTTGACCCGCAGGCGGCCGCGCACTTCGGCGTCGGCTACGCCCCGAAGTCGTGGGATGCGCTCTCGAAGCACCTACGCACGAAGGGCTACTCAACTCAGGAGCTGCAGGATGCCGGGCTCGTGTCGACGAACGACCGTGGCTCGAGCTACGACCGTTTCCGCGGCCGGCTCGTGTGGCCGATTCGCGACACCTCCGGTCAGACGGTGGGCTTCGGCGCGCGCAAGCTCTTCGACGATGACAAGGGCCCGAAGTACCTCAACACACCAGAGACCGAGATCTACCACAAGTCCCGAGTGCTCTACGGGCTCGATCTTGCCAAGCGCGACATCTCACGAGGCCACAAGGTCGTCGTGGTCGAGGGGTACACCGACGTCATGGCCGCGCACCTGGCTGGCGTGACCACTGCGGTCGCCACCTGTGGCACGGCCTTCGGCGTCGACCACATCAAGATCCTGCGCCGCATCATGGACGACGAATCGAACCGCGGGCGCGTGATCTTCAACTTCGACCCCGATGAGGCGGGCCGAAAAGCTGCCATGCGGGCGTTCGCCGAAGAGAACCGCTTCGTCGCGCAGACCTTTGTCGCCGTCGACACCACGCACGAGGGCCTCGACCCGTGCGACCTGCGCCTGAAGCACGGCGACGCGGCGATCGTCTCGCTCATCGACCACGCCGTGCCGATGTATGAGTTCGTCGTGCGGGAACAGATCAAGCGCCACAACCTGCGCAACGCCGAAGGCCGGGTGGCCGCTCTGCGTGAGGCCGCACCGATCATCGCCAGCATTCGCGACCGCGCGCTGCGCCCCGAGTACGTGCGTCAACTCTCGGGCTGGCTCGGCATGGACCTCGAGCAGGTGCAACGCGAGGTGCGTCGACACGAGCAGGCGGCGAATTCGCCGAGCGACCCCCACGGCGACCCGAGTGGCATCGCCGACAACACGTACGCCATGCCGGTCGTGCGCATGCGCGACCTGCCAAACGACCCGATCACCCGACTCGAGCGTGACGCGCTCGGTGCAGTGCTGCAGTACCCGAAGATGCTTTCAGAGGTGCAGCTCGACGGCGTGCTCGCGGCGAACTTCTCAGATGCGTCGCTCGACACGGTGCGAAATGCCATTGTGGCAACCCGCGGAACTCTCGGCACGCCGCAGTGGCTGCCGGAGGTGCACGAGGAGGTGCCGTCGTCGTTCGTGCCGCTCGTGACCGACCTGTCGATGGCGCCGCTGCCCGCCGGTCCCGGCCCCGAACAGGTGGCCGCGTACGTACGATCGGTCACGGCAGCGCTCGTTGAGCGCGACCTGCTTCGCCGGAAGGCGGAGTTGCTCGGTGAGTTGAAGCGCACCGACATTGAGACCGATCCGCTTGGACACCGCGAGTTGAGCGAGCGGCTCGTCGAGGTTGAGCGCCGCAAGCGCGAGCTGCGCGAGTCCGTCGAGGCCTAAGCGCGCGACCGCTAGGCTCGTGGCATGAGCAGCGTCATCAGTGCCCGGGATCTGTCGATTTCCTACGGTCCGCACATCGGCGACGCTGAGGCCCGAGTCCTTTCGGGCGTGAACATTGAGCTGCGCGAGGGCGAGATTCTTGGCGTCGTCGGCTCGGCCGGCAGCGGCAAGACGTCGCTCGGTCGCGTGATTTCGGGCCGCGGCCTGCTGCGCGGAGCACCGCATCCGTGGCCCTGGATTTCGGGCGGCGAACTGCACGTTGACGGCGTCAACCTGCGCAAACCCACCCGGGCCGACCTGCGCCGCCTGCCCCTGACCGTCGGGTACCTCGCGCCGAACTCCGGTCAGACGATGCGCAACGACCTCACGGTCGCCGAAAACATCGCCGAGCCGGTACTGAGCCGCGACCGGCACTTCGACAAGCGCTCGCTCGGCAAGGCAGCCGCGCTGCTCATCGACGCGGTCGACCTCGAGCTCGGCGTGCTCAACCGCTTTCCGTTCGAGCTCTCGCGAGGTCAGCGCCAACGCGTCGCGTTCGCACGCGCGCTCATCGTCGAGCCGCGGCTGCTCATCGTCGACGAGCCGGCGCAGGGCGTCGACGTCATTGCGCGCCCGGCACTTTTCGAGCTGCTCGAACGCCTCAATCGTGGCCGCACGCTCTCGATGCTCGTCATCAGCAACGACCTCGCAACCGTTGAGCGACTCACGAGCAACGTCGTCATCACCGACCGCGGCACGGTGCTCGCGCGGGGCAAGATCGACGAGGTGCTGCGCGACCCGTTCGACCCGTATCTGCAGCGGATGC
This sequence comes from Gulosibacter sediminis, assembly GCF_030011715.1. Classification (NCBI taxonomy): domain Bacteria; kingdom Bacillati; phylum Actinomycetota; class Actinomycetes; order Micrococcales; family Microbacteriaceae; genus Gulosibacter; species Gulosibacter sediminis. Next base: position 151,885 of record NZ_JASCYH010000001.1, read on the forward strand.
GCGACGCCCGCGAATTCGCCCGCGCGCCCCTTCCTGGCCTGGTCGACCGCGACCTTGTCGCCGCGGCCGAGCGGGTGGCCGGCGGGTTGTTTCGCGACGACGACCCCGATGAGGTCGCCGCCGCCGAGCGCGATCGACTCGTCGAGGATCGCCCAGAGTTTGCACGATTCCACACCGATGAAGAGGAGACCACCAATTGACCGAGTTTCACCACCGCGAAGTTCTGAGTGCGCCGGCCACGAAGCTCGAGGGTGACGCGCGTCCCGAGCCCGGCAAGATCACGGTGCTGCCCGCAGGGTCGGGACGGGCGCAGACGCAGACGGTAATCGATGCTGGAGGAGAGGTTGTCGAGCTGTCTGACGACACGCACGGCCTCATCTACACGTCGTACCGCGACATCGAGCCGCTGTTCGAAGCGCTTGACAGCTACCCGGGCATCGGCTGGGTGCAGCTGCCCTACGCGGGGATCGACGCTTACGCAAAGCGCCTCGCACCGTACGCCGAGCGCGGCCTCGTGGTCACCTCGGCGAAGGGGGCGTACGCGCAGCCGGTCGCGGAGCAGGCGCTCGCGCTCACCCTCGCTGCGCAGCGCAGCCTCGTCTTGCGCTCGCGCGCCACGAAGTGGGGCCCGTCGCTGGGCCGCTCGCTCTACGGCAATCACGTCGTTATTCTGGGCGCCGGCGGAATTGCGAGCGAGCTACTCAGCCTGCTGCGGCCCTTTGACGTGACTACGACCGTGGTGCGCCGCAGCGCGGCGCCGCTCGAGGGAGCCGACCGCACCGTGACGAGCGACGAGTTCGACGCTGTGTTGCCGGAGGCCGACGTCGTGGTGCTCGCTGCCGCGTCGACCGACGAGACCTATCACCTCATCAACGCCGAACGGCTACGCGCCATGAAGCCGACATCGGTGCTCGTCAACATCGGTCGCGGCCCGCTCGTCGACACCGAGGCGCTCGACGCGGCCCTCGATGCCGAGGAGATCTACGGCGCCGCCCTCGATGTGACCGACCCCGAACCGCTGCCGGAGGGCCACCCGCTCTGGTCGAACGATCGCTGCCTGATTACGCCGCACTCGGCCGACACCCCCGAAATGACCCTGCCGCTGCTGCTACGCCGAATCGACGACAACGTGCGTGGCTTCCTCTCGACTGGTGAATTCGTGGGGCTGGCCGACCCCGTGAAGGGGTACTAGGCGACCTCGCTCTGGGGCGCATCCACTGGTGATCGGATGCGAGCGGGGCGACTCGGCGGCCGATTTCACATTGCGCGTCAGGTGATGTTAGACTATTCGAGTTGTCATCCCCGATAGCTCAATTGGCAGAGCAGCCGGCTGTTAACCGGCAGGTTGTTGGTTCGAGTCCAACTCGGGGAGCTTCTGCCCTCCGCCCTCGCGCGGAGGGCATCCTTCTTTTCCCAAGGCTACGGCCGTAATTACGATTTAGCGCTGGCCCTGCCCCGTCGGAAGATCAACCGACCGACGACGCCGAGGGCGAGCACCCCGAGCCCTCCGACGACCGACCACACGGGCAACGTGACGACGAGGACGGCGCAGAGCGCCGCGCCGAGCAGCTGCATCCACTTTGGATACCGGCGATCGTCGCCGCGCTGGTGGAGCGCCGAGAGGTTCGCGACGAGGTAGTACACGAGCACGCCGACACTCGAGAAGCCGATGACGTCGCGAATGTCGCCGATAAGGATCAACACGGCTACGGCGACGCCGACCACGATGGTGAGCAGCGCCGGCACGTTGTGGCTCGGCGACAGGCGCGACAGCACAACCGGCAGATCGTGGTTGCGCGCCATCGCGAGGCCGGTGCGAGTAATGCCCGCGACGCCCGCAAGCAGGGCCCCCAGGCATGCGAGCGTGGCCGTGATGACCACAACCATGCCAACGCCCGGCGCACCGGAGACGAGGTCGACGAGCGGAGCATCCGACGCGGCGAGGCGCAGCGGCCCCAGTCGAGCCAGCAGCGTGACCGCTACGAGCACGTAGAGAGCGGCGACGAGCACCAGCGTCGTGATGATGGCGCGCGGGATCACCCGGGTTGGGTCGCGCACCTCCTCGCCGAGGGTCGCGATGCGCGCGTACCCCGCGAAGGCAAAGAACATCAGGCCGGCCGACTGGAGCACGCCATAGATCGAGGCGTCGGGGACGAGCACGAAGGTCGCGTCGGAGGTCGGCGTGGTCGTCCACGCGACGATCAGCATCACCGCGAGGCCGGTCAGCACGAGCGTCACGATGCCCGCTGCTGCTCGCGCGGTGCGCGTGATGCCGACGAGGTTGAGCACCACGACGAGCGCTACGGCGACGAGCCCGATCGCCCGCTGCCAGAACAGGTCAGGTACGAGATACGCGCCCAGCGTGAGCGCCATCGCCGCGGCTGAGGCGGTCTTGCCGATGACGAAGCCCCAGCCCGCGATAAACCCGGGCCAGGCGCCGAGTTCCTGGCTGCCGAAATGGTAGGCGCCGCCCGAAGTCGGGTACTTCGCCGAAAGCTGCGCGGTGGAGGTGGCGTTGCAGGCCGCGACGAGCAGCGCGAGCGCCAGGCCGAGCAGCAGCCACTCGCCAGCAACCCGAGCGGCTGGCCCGAAGACACTGAAAACGCCGGCCCCGATCATCGCCGCGAGGCCGATGCTCATTGCACCGAACAGGCCGAGTTTGCGCTCGAGCGCCGGCTGGGTCACCTCGTTAGCCCTCGAGCTTCTCTTCGCCGGGCAGCCACGACTTGCCCGGCACATTCCAGCCGCGCTTGCGCATGATCTTGAACGCCTGCTTGTGACTGGGCACCGCGAGGCGGTCGACGTAGATCACGCCGTCGAGGTGGTCGTACTCGTGCTGCAGGATGCGCGCGAGCCAGCCCCCGGCGCGCAACTGAAAGGCCTTGCCCTCGAGGTCGGTCGCCTGGAGCAGCACGGCGGGGGAGCGGCGGAGCTCGAAGCGCTCACCCGGCACTGAGAGGCAGCCCTCTTCTTCGAATTCCTCAAGTTCCTCGAAACTTTCGGGCACCAGCGGTGCCTGCCACAGCTGCGGGTTGATCGCGACGCCACGGTGCTCGCTGCCGTCCTCGTCCTCCCAGCTGTACACGAACACCCGCTTGCCCACGCCAACCTGCGGCGCGGCGAGGCCGACGCCCGGCGCGGCGGCCATGGTCTCGTACATGTCGGTGACGAGTTCGCGGATCTCGTCGGTGATCTCATCAACCGGCCGGGCAGGGGTATGCAGCACCGCATCTCCGTAGATGCGAATGGGAAGGACGCTCATGTTTGGAGTGTATCTGGGCCACGTTTCCCTGCTCGCCGTACAATCTGGCGGGTGCAGTACCTCGGCATCCCACTCGCGATCCTCGGCGCCGTCCTCATGTCGGTCAGCGCGATGCTGCAGCACCGCGGCGTGGCCAGGGCGGATGCGGCGGGCAACGGCGATGGCGGCGAAGGCCTCGGGCTCCGCAGCTTTCTGCGCCTGCTTAAGTCAAAGACTTGGCTCTCGGGCACGCTGCTGCTCGGAGTCGCGGTGGTTTGCCAGCTCGGCGCACTCCTGTTTTCGCCGCTCGTGCTGGTGCAGCCCATCGGCGTCATCTCGCTCGTGTTGACGGCCGTCATCACCGCCAAGCAGAGCGGCATGCCGGTCGGTCGGCGCAAGGCGCTGTCAATCACACTCTGTGTCGCCGGTGTGGGCGGCTTCGTTGCCGTGGCCTCGTCGGTCGCGGTCGACAAAGAGATCACCGAGCCGCAGCTCATCGTCGTCCTCGTGATCCTCGCCGCGCTCGTCGTGCTGCTTGGCATCGCGTTCGTGTTCGTACGCCGCACCAAGTGGCGCAGCCTGTTCTACGTCGTCGCCGGCGGCGTCATGTATGGCTTCCTCGTGACCCTCGCCAAAGTCGTGCTCGCGCGCTGGCAGCAGGGCGACTACGGCTGGTACTTTCTCGCTTGCGCGGCCGGAGTCGTCATCTCGCTGTTGGTCGGCGGCTATTTCGTGCAGACCGCGTACGCCTCGAGCTCGGCCGACCTCGTCATCGCCGGCCTCACGGTAATCGATCCCCTCGTGGCAGTGACGATCGGCATCGTGGTGCTCCGCGAAACCGAGGGCGCGAACCTGCTCGTCAACATCCTCTTCGTCGCGCTCGGTGCCCTTGCCATCATCGGCGTGCTGCTATTGCAGCTCACGCAGTCGGATGACGAGGTGTCGGCGGTGCGCAACCACGCGCTCGGCCGTGGCAATTAGACTCGACGTTCAGCCCGTGCCAGCCGCCCCACGAGGGCCCGTGCGCGCATCTGGTAGATGACAAAGGACTTCATGACTTCGCCGCTTCGACTGTTGATCGCCGCCGACACGTTTCCGCCTAACGTCAATGGCGCGGCGACGTTTACGCAGAATCTCGCGAGTGGCATGGCGGCGCGCGGCCTCGACGTGCACGTCGTGACCCCGGCGGCCTCGAAGCGGCACGGCACCTGGTACGAGGAATACGACGGGCAGCGCATCACGGTGCACCGCCTGCCGAGTGACCGCTGGTGGCCGCACGACTGGCTGCGCTACGTGAAGCCGTGGCGCGCCCGGGCGCACATGCGCGAGGTGCTCGACCGTGTGCAGCCCGACGTCATCCACTACCAGTCCGCGGTCGTGCTCGGTCGCGCGGCGGTGCGCGAGGGCGCATCCCGGGGCATCCGCATCATCGGCACGAACCACCTCATGCTCGAGAACATGCTCGAGCACACGTATATCCCGGAGTTTCTGCAGGGATGGGCATCGGGCATCTGGTGGCGCGATGCCCACAAGACGTTCGCCGAGACAGCCGCGCTGACGACGCCCACGCGCCGTGCCGCCGACTTCCTCGAGCAGAACGGCAACCTGCACGACGTACTCGCCATTTCGTGCGGGCTACGCACGAGCAACTACACGCCGAAGTTCGAAGAGAAGTCGCCGAAGCGCATCCTCTTCGTCGGCCGCGTGACTGGCGAGAAGCAGATCGACGTGTTGCTCAAGGCGTTCGCGAAGCTCGAGGGCGACGACCTCTTTTTCGACATCGTCGGTACGGGCGACCAACTGCAACACCTGCAGAAGCTCGCGAAAGACCTCGGCGTTGCTGACCGCTCAAAGTTCCACGGCTACGTGACCGACCAGGAGTTGCGCACGATCTACGCCGACGCGACGGTGTTCGCGATCGCCTCGATCGCCGAGCTGCAGTCGATCGCGACGATGGAGGCGATGGCTTCAGGCCTGCCCGTCGTCGCCGCAAACTCGATGGCGCTGCCGCACCTCGTGCACGACGGCGAGACCGGGCTGCTCTTCGAGCCCGGCAGCGTCGAGGATGCGCGTGAGAAGCTTCAGCGCGTGCTCGACCTCCCGCGCGACGAGCGCGAGGCACTCGGTCGCGCGGGGTTGAAAGACGTGCAGGCGCACGACATCGACACGACGATGGAGCTCTTCGAGCGCCTCTACCGTGGCGAGTCGGTGGAGTCGGTCGGTCGTGATTCGGTCAACGAGCAGGACCACTCACTCGACGGGCTGCCGAAGCGCTAGCTAGTCACCGAGCTGCTGCAGGGCCGCTTCGACGCGCTGCACCTTGCCGGTGAGTTCGTCGTCGTGCCCCGGGCGAATGTCGGCCTTCAGTACGAGCGAGACCCGCGAACCATAGCGACCGGCCTCGTCGACCGCCGCCTTGACGACGGCCATGACCTCGTCCCATTCGCCCTCGATCGAGGTGAACATCGCGGTCGTCTCGTTGCGCAGCCCGCTCGCGCGAATCACGCGCACGACCGCGGCGACGGCGTTGCTATACGAGCCCGCCTCGTCGGCGGTGACCGACGGGTCGCTCGCGGGGCCGGAGGGGGCAATGGAGATCGCTGCAATCATGAATTCATTGTGCCGTGCGCACGGCACAATAGAGACATGACATCGCCCATCGTCGACCGCAGCCAACTTCCAAACGCAGGGAGGGTCGTCGTCAAGATCGGCTCGTCGTCGCTTACGCGAGCGGATGGCCGCCTCAACGTACCGGCGCTGCGGAAACTTGTCGACGTGCTCGCGGAACAGTCACTTGCGGGCAAGCAGGTCGTGCTCGTGAGCTCGGGTGCGATCGCGGCCGGCTTCATGCCGCTCGGCTACGACGTGCGGCCAAGCGACGTCGCCGGCGCCCAGGCCGCCGCAGCTGTGGGTCAGAGCGTGCTCATGGCGCAGTACACCGACGCGTTCAGCGCGTACGAAATTACAGTCGGGCAGATCCTCATGACCGCGGCCGACACCCTGCGCCGTGACCGGTATCGGCACGTCGCTCAGGCGTTTGAGCGCATGCTCGAACTCGGCGCCGTGCCCATCGTCAACGAAAATGATGCGCTCGCCACGAGCGAGCTGCGCTTCGGCGACAATGACCGCCTCGCGGCGCTGGTGGCCCAACTCGTGCAAGCCGATGCGCTTATCCTGCTCACCGACGTCAACGGGCTTTACGACGCCCCGCCGAAGCAGTCGGGGGCCCGACGCATCGCGACCGTCGAGCGCATGGAGGATGTCGCGGGGGTCGAGGTAACGGGCCGGGGTTCGGCGTTCGGTACGGGCGGCATGGTGACGAAGTTGCAGTCGGCTGAGATGGCGACGACGACCGGCATCCCAGTCATGCTCACCAGCGCGCCGAATGTTCGCGCCGCGTTCGAGGGCATGGATGTGGGCACCTGGTTCGTGCCGACGTCGGGCCGTTCGCGCCGCCGCAAGGTGTGGCTCGAGCACGCCGCCCAGATGTACGGTCGTCTCGTCGTCGACCCGGGAGCCGAGCGCGCACTGCGGGATCGGGGCGCATCCCTACTCGCGGCTGGCATCCGTTCGGTGCATGGGGAATTCGCCGCGGGCGACCCGGTCGAGGTTGTCAACGAGGCCGGCGACGCCATCGCTCACGGCATCTCGAACTTCGACTCGAGCGAGCTGCCGCAGATGCTCGGCCGCAGCACCGACGAAATGCGCGCAAGCCTCGGTGACGACTTCGTGCGTTCGGTCGTGCACCGCGACGAGCTCACGCTCGTGAGCCCCACGGTGACCGACATCGTCACGGGACGGGTGACGCAGTCAGGCATTCCGGTGCTCGACTAGGGATGCCCCGCGCGATCTAGACTGGTGGGTATGACCGAAACGGCTGCCTCCACGATCAACGCTGACACGGTGCGCGCGGTGCGTGAAACCGCGCAGCGAGCTAAGACCGCATCGATTCAGCTGTCGCGCGCGTCCAGCGGTTCGAAGAACGACATGCTGCTCTCGATCGCGTCGGCCCTCGAATCGGCCGCAGCTGAGATCGTTGCCGCGAACGAAGATGACATGGCTCGCGGCCGGGAACGCGGCATGAGCGATGGCCTGCTCGACCGCCTCCAGCTCACCAAGGAGCGCGTCGCGACCATCGCCGAGGCCCTGCGCGACGTCGCCGACCTGCCCGACCCCGTGGGTGAGGTCGTGCGTGGTTCCACTCTCGAGAACGGCCTGCGCCTGCGCCAGCTTCGCGTGCCAATGGGCGTCGTCGGCATGATCTACGAGGCTCGCCCGAACGTGACGGTGGATGCGGCCGGCCTCGCACTGAAGTCGGGTAACGCCGTGATTCTTCGCGGTGGCTCGGCGGCGATGTCGACGAACCGGGCCATCGTGCAGGTGATGCAGGATGCACTCGTCGCCGAAGGCTACTCGGCCTCCCTCGTGCAGACCATCGACGAGTACGGCCGCGAGGGTGGCGTGGCGCTGATGCAGGCGCGCGGCCTCGTCGACCTGCTTGTGCCGCGCGGCGGCGCGGCGCTCATCCAGACGGTCGTGCTCGAGTCGAAGGTGCCGGTCATCGAGACGGGCACCGGCAACGTGCACATCTACGTCGACGAGTCGGCCGACATCGAAAAAGCGCTGCCGATCATCCTCAACGCGAAGACGCAGCGCGTCGGCGTCTGTAATGCCGTCGAGACGCTGCTCGTGCACGAGGGCATCGCCGACAAGTTCGTGCCCCTCGTCACCGCTGCGCTCACCGAGCAGGGCGTGACCGTGCACGCCGACGATGTCACGCAGCAGCTCTCGGCAGATTCGGCCACCACTGCGGCCACCGATGCCGACTGGGAGACCGAGTACCTCTCGCTCGACATCGCGGCGAAGGTCGTGCCGTCGATCGATACCGCGATTGAGCACATCCGCCGCTACACGACTGGCCACACCGAGGTCATCGTGACCGAATCGCTCGCCGCCGCGAACCAGTTCACCGACGAGGTCGACGCCGCCGTGGTCATGGTCAACGCGTCGTCGCGCTTCACCGACGGCGCCGAGTTTGGCCTCGGTGCCGAGCTTGGCATTTCGACGCAGAAGCTTCACGCGCGTGGCCCGATGGGCCTCGCTGAACTCACCACCACGAAGTGGATCGTCGAGGGTAACGGGCAGGTGCGGCCGTAGCCTGGACTCCTGCCTACGGGAATACACGTATTCCTATTCAGTCACGGATCGTTGGGGTATGAACGCCACCTTCACCCGCGGTACCTCCGCCTTCAAATAGCTTGCGCAACTCGGCGCTGCGCCCGATGATCTGCGGATATAAGGCAAGTATCAAGTTCGATATCGTGAAAGCGGATGCGAGAGATTCGCCCAGTGCATCTTCGATTCGGGCAAGTCGATAGCGGATCGTGTTTGGGTGGACGAACATCGCTTCAGCAGTGCGCACGATATTTTGCTCGGCTGCGTCCGCCGGAAGACCTAGACTTGCACCACCCTACGTTCGTGACCCCTGACCTGACCACGTTCTGCCGTCTCGACGAGCTCGGCCTTCAAGCCGTCGGGCAGCTGCTCGAGGCTGATCGGGCGGTGCTGGAGTGCCGCGTCGTCGAGGACGACCCGTGGTGTCGGAAGTGCGGCCCGGAGGGCGTGCCGCGTGACACGGTGACGCGGCCGCTGGCGCATGAGCCGTTCGGGCATCGGCCGACGACGCTGCTGGTCCGGGTGCGCCGCTACCGGTGCACGCACTGCCGCCGGACCTGGCGGCAGGACACGTCGAAGGCGGCGGCGCCGAGGGAGAAGATCTCCCGCGGCGGGATCGGGTGGGCACTCACGGCGATCGTGGTCGACCACCTCACCGTCTCCCGCGCCGCAGCAGGGCTCGGGGTGTCGTGGCATACCGCGAACACCGCGATCATCGCCGAAGGCAGGCGTCGCCTGATCGACGACCCGGCGAGGTTCGACGGGGTCACCACGATCGGTGTCGATGAGCACGTCTGGCGTCACACACGGTTTGGCGAGAAGTACGTGACCGTGATCATCGACCTCACCCCCGCGAGGAACAAGACGGGCCCGGCCAGGCTGCTGGACATGGTCGAGGGCCGCTCGAAGCAGGTGTTCAAGGAGTGGCTCGCCGCCCGGCCTGCGGAGTGGTCGAGCCGGATCGAGGTGGTCGCGATGGACGGGTTCTCCGGGTTCAAGACCGCCGCGGCCGAAGAGCTCCCCGACGCGGTCCCGGTGATGGACCCGTTCCACGTCGTCCGCCTGGCCGGCGACGCGCTCGACCGGACCCGGCAGCGCATCCAGCAAGACACACTCGGGCACCGCGGTCACGCCGGCGACCCGCTCTACGGGATCCGCCGCACCCTCCACACCGGCGCGAGCTTCCTCACCAAGAAACAGACCGCGCGGCTCGAAGCAGGTGTTCAAGGAGTGGCTCGCCGCCGAGGAGCACGTCGAGGTCGAAGCGACCTGGGGCATCTACCAGCGCATCGTCGCCGCCTACCGCGAATCCGACAAGAACAAGGCGAAGGAGATGATGCGGGCGGTGATCGACTCTGTCAGCAACGGCGTCCCCGCGCTGCTCAAAGAGATCCGTCGCCTCGGCCGCACGCTGAAGCAGCGCGCCGCGGACATCCTCGCGTTCTTCGACCGCCCCGGAACGAGCAACGGCCCAACGGAGGCCATCAACGGCCGGCTCGAGCACCTTCGCGGTTCCGCCCTCGGCTTCCGGAACCTCACGCACTACGTCGCCAGATCGCTCCTCGAAGCCGGCGGATTCAGACCGCTCCTACACTCTCATTCGCGATGAGCCTGTTTGATGTCACCTGTTCCTGCACCAGACCCAATAGCGGCGAGTGTTCTCGCCGCGTGCGACGCTCCATAGAATGGTCCCGTCAGATTTCTCTGGCGGGACCATTCTCTGCGTTTATGCGGCACCATCACGGCTTTTCCTGCCAGGTTCCTGAGTCGACAAGGCATGAAGGGGTTAGCATGGGGCCATGAAGGGTGTGTTTTGGATGTGGCTTGGCATGATTCTTGTCGGCCTCCTGTATATGTTTGCGATCCCGCTGATGGGGCGATGAACGTGAAGATCCGCGACCACGCTCTGTCTATCGGCTTCGCTGCTGCCTTCCTTATTACGCTGTTCGCCCAGTCCGTCGTCGGCCTTGCCGCCTACAACGAAGACCAGGCTAGCCACGATCTTCCCGTGGTCGACTGGGCCGCGTTCGTCACTTCTTCCGACTTCGTCGTGGACGTGGCTGAGAACTGGCAATCCGAGTTCTTGCAGTTCTTCCTGTTCATCCTCGCGACCGTCTGGCTCGTCCAGCGAGGCTCACCGGAATCGAAGAAAGTCGGTGACGAAGGCCTGGGAAGCGACCAGGAGCAGCTCGTGGGGGAGTACAGCCGATCCGACTCCCCGCGGTGGGCGAAAGTCTCGGGATGGCGCCGCACTCTCTACAGCAACTCCCTGCTGATCGTGATGGGAAGCATCTTCCTACTCTCTTGGCTCGCGCAAGGTGTGGCTGGAACCGTTGCCTTCAATGAGGAGCAAGCGATGCACGGGGAGGCCGCAGTCTCTTTCGGTCAGTACATTCTGTCGCCAGATTTCTGGAACCGGACGCTGCAAAACTGGCAATCAGAATTGCTCGCGGTGGGCAGCATGGTCGCGTTCTCGATCTTCCTCCGGCAGCGCGGTTCCCCAGAATCGAAACCCGTTGGCGCGCCCCATCACCAAAGCTCGGTGGAGGCCGAGTAGCTAGCATCTACCCTTCCTCTAGGCGCGTGATCCCGAGTCCGGTTGACTACCCGCTTGAGCCAGGCAAACCGCCAATCGTGGACTCGCGATACGTCACAGAAATTGGTAGCGCAAGCAGCGAGCACCCTTCCCGAGTCCGAGCGCGCTGCCGCCGTCCATTCTGAGCCTGCACCGCCTCGCGCCGAGCTGATCGACGCTCCAACGAGCGCCGAGGCGATCGCCAAGATCCAGCTCGAGGCCGGCGAACAGATCGCCTGGATCCGCCGCAGCTACGAATGACACGCTAGCTCGGGAACGTGCTGCACTGCCCAGGCGACAGCTGAGTTCAGTGATTGGAACGATCTGACCCAGGGCCGCAGCCCCGTCGTGTCTCGATAGACGTGGTAAGCCGGCCCAACGCCGGCCGCCGGCGTTAGATACCGGACCCACGCAATCGTGCGAGTGGCATGCCCATGTACCCGCCACACCTGACCGGGATGCACCGTCTCTGCGAGCGGGTGTTCCTCTCGCGCCTGCCGCTCGAGCCGGGCGATGATCTCATCCGCTCCATCAGCACGCTGCTTGCTCATGGTGAGAGGGTAATCCCCTCCCACGACGCCACGGCGCGCTAGCTGTACTAACCGAGGACGTTAGTTGACGTGTTGTGCGGCGCGTCCGAAGTCGGTGATGAGCCAGCGGTGGATGGACTCGTCAGGGAAGGGGTGGGCCTCGTATCCCGGTGCTGGCGTTCGGGGCTCAGGTTCGTGGACGCGGTCGATGCGGAACAGGCGCCAGTCCTCACGCTGCGTGTCGTAGGCGACTAGGTACCAGATGCCGTGGCGCAGGACCTGGCGGTACGGCTGAACGATCCGGTTGCTCGCGTGGCCGTGTTGGTCGGTGTATGCGAAGCCCAGATGCTGTACAACCGCGATGGTGTCCGCGATCATCCCCAGGGCGGGCCAATCGACCGCGTGCGTGGCGGTGACGACCTGGGTGGCCGCGGCAGCGGCGACGGCTCGTTGACGCAGGCTGGAAGGCAGGAGTCGCTCAAGCTTGGCTCTCACGGTAGTTGCGCTGTCGTCTGCGAGGCGTGCTACGGGGTCCGCCGCACCCTCCACACCGGCGCGAGCTTCCTCACCAAGAAACAGACCGCGCGGCTCGACGCGGTGTTCGCCGCCGAGGAGCACGTCGAGGTCGAAGCGACCTGGGGCATCTACCAGCGCATCGTCGCCGCCTACCGCGAACCCGACAAGAACAAGGCGAAGGAGATGATGCGGGCGGTGATCGACTCTGTCAGCAACGGCGTCCCCGCGCTGCTCAAAGAGATCCGTCGCCTCGGCCGCACGCTGAAGCAGCGCGCCGCGGACATCCTCGCGTTCTTCGACCGCCCCGGAACGAGCAACGGCCCAACGGAGGCCATCTGTGAGTGAGGCCCCGGCCCGCAACCCCTCCACGCCAGACGGGCCACTACATACCGTCTAGGGCGTGTCTCGTAAATGGTTGAGCCAGGCGATGACACCGTTCAGGACGACCGCGGCCCGGTACACGATCGCGAGTTTGTCATACCGGGTCGCTAGGCCCCGCCACTGCTTTAACCGGCAATAGCCCCGCTCGATCACGTTCCGGCCCCGATACCGGGCTGCGTCAAAATTCTCCGGCCGACCCCCACGCGACCCGCGTCGTTTCCGGTTCGCTTGCTGGTCCGCGGGCTGCGCGATCACTGTCGTTACCCGCCGGGCCCGCAGGTAGCCACGATTCGCGCGGGACGAGTACGCCTTGTCACCCAACGCCGCGTCCGGCCGGGTGCGCCGCCCGATGCGTAACTGTTCCAGCAGCGGAATGAACATGGGCGAGTCGCCGTCTTGTCCCGCGGTGCAGATCGTCACCAGTGGCAGGCCGTGCCCGTCGACGAGCTGGTGCGTTTTCGTGGACAACCCGCCACGAGAACGACCGACGGTGTGATCGATGGGTTCAGTCAGCAGATTCTTGTAATTCGACGAGGCCCTTTTTTCGGCGGGTCACGTTCGTCGCGTGCTGGTGCGCGCGGGCGATGGTCGAGTCCACGGACACGTCCCAGTGCACGAGCCCGCGCTGCTGCGCGTGCTCGTGCAGGCGGGCCTGGACGCGGTCCCACACGCCGTCCCCGGCCATGCGGCGGTGCCACCGCCACACGGTCTGCCAGGGCCCGTACACGTCGGGCAGGTCACGCCACGCGATCCCGCACCGGTAGCGGTAGATGATGCCCTCGACCATGGTCCGGGCGTCCGCGAACGGTCGACCTGGCCGGCCCGCGGACGACGGGAGCAAGTCCGCGATCAGGGCCCACTGCTCGTCAGAAAGGAGCTGGAATCGTGACATACCGCCACGATTCCAGCTCCAAGCACAATTAATTACGAGACACGCCCTAGGCGCTATGAGCGCAGGCCCCACGCTCAACCACTCATGGCGTCTAGGTCTGGTCGGGGCGCTTGTCGGGCCGCCAGCCACGCCAGACCGGCTGACGAAAGCGCCCTGCCCTCGTGCGGCCCTTTGAAGTGACCTCGCCGACGAGCTTCGGCTTCACCCAGTGCGCGTCGCGCCTCACATCGGACGGCACCTCAGTGACCGGCGCCTTCCGCTCCAATGGCTCGAGCCGCGCGCGAATCGCACGGCGCTCCTTCGTCGAGAAGCCAGTGCCGACCCGGCCTGCATACTTCCAACCGGACTCGTCATCGCTATCGCGCGTGGCGAGCAGCAAGGAGGCCAGCCCGTGCGAATCAGCCGTGCTCTCTCTCCAGCCGATCACTGCGGCCTCGGTCGTTGCGATGAACGGAAACTTCAGCCATTCGGGGGAGCGCTCGCCCGAACGGTAGGGGCTTTGCTGTTGTTTCGCGACGACTCCTTCAAGGCCGAGGGAGCGGCTCGCCTCCATCGCGTCTTCCGGGGGCCCGTCGAATGCGTCGGGCACGACTACTGGCACCGTTTCAATTCGTTCGACGAGTGATTTCAGGAGCTCACTGCGTTGCCGATAGGGGAGTGAACGAGAGTCTTGACCGTTCACGCTCAGCACATCAAAGATCAGATAGGTGGCGGGGGCGCTCCTTCTCGCCTTCTCGATATCGCGTCGTTTCGTGAGCCCGAAACGTTGCTGCAAGAGGTCGAAGCTCGGGGCGCCATCCGGGTCGAAGGCGACGATCTCACCGTCGAACACGACCTGTTCGGCGTTCGCTGCGGCGGCGAGGTTCGCGAGTTCCGGGTATGCGGAGGTGACGTCAGACCCTGAGCGGGTGCGCAACGTTGTGCGCTCGCCGTCGACGAGGGCGATTGCACGGATGCCGTCCCACTTCATTTCGAACGCCCATTCCCCGGGGTCGAGTCGGGCGAGGGTCTCGGATGCACCGACCTCCGCGAGCATCGGTGTGAGCTCTGCGGCATCTTCACGGTCTCTTGAGCGGAGAGGCTCCATGAGGTGGATCATCCATCGCGGTTTGCCACCGGACTCGCCCGCGCGAAACAGCGCGAAGCGTCGTTTCCCGCCCAGCCCACCGCCGGGTCGACCGACCAGCGTCGCGATCACTTCATCGTCTCGCCATTTCTCGAGCTCGTATTCTCCCGCGTCCCAGATGCGCACCTGGCCCGCGCCGTATTCGCCCGTCGGTATCTCGCCCTCGAATTTGCGGTACGAGAACGGGTGATCCTCCGTCGGCACTGCGAGGTGGTTCTTAGCCGGGTCCGTGGGCACGCCCTTCGGAAGCGCCCAGCTTACTAGCACACCCTCGTGCTCGAGTCGGAAGTCATAGTGCAGGCGTCGGGCGTCGTGCCGTTGGATCACGAACTGCGGCAGGGCGCGCCGGACGTCCTCCGAGGCGGCATCTTCCGACTGCGTATCAATCGAAGGTCCGGGCACCGGTTCGGGCGTTCGCGAGGCGTCGCGCATCGAGCGATATTTCTGCAGGCGGTCGTTGTGGACGGGTGTTCCTTTCACCAGGTCTGCGAGAGGATCGCCCCGCTTCTCCACCCGGTCGAGAACTTCGGTGAACTCGAGATGGCGAAGGTGGGGCGATGCGAGTTCGCGCCAACTGCGCGGTGCTGCGACGGTGGGCGCGATCCTGCCTCTCAGTGAATATGGTGCGACGGTGGTCTTCGAAGCATTGTTTTGACTCCAGTCGATGAACACGCGGCCGGGTCGCAGTGAGCGCTTCATCGAACTGGTGATGTCGTCGGGATAGTCCGCTTCGAGCGAGCGCGCGAGCTCTTTCGCGACCGAGGAGATCTGATCCGAGGTCTGCGTGCCGTCGAGAGCCGCGTACACGTGGATGCCAGAGCTGCCGCTCGTCACCGGGATCGATTCGAGGCCCATGTCGCGAAGAATGTCGCGAATCATGAACGCGACCTTCGCACAGCTCTTGAATGGCACTCCCTGGCCGGGGTCGAGGTCGAAGATCATGCGATCCGGGTTCTGGGGTGACCCCGAGGCATCGAAGCGCCACTGGGGCACATGAACCTCCAGTGAGGCGAGTTGTGCGAGCCAGACGAGTGTCGCCTCGTCGTTCACGAGCGGGTATGTATTGACGTGATCCTGGTGCTCGACCTCGCGTGTGTGCAGCCAGTTGGGAGCCGAGTCGCCGAGGTCCTTCTGGAAGAACGAGCCACCCGTGCCGTCGGGCCCGACACCATCGGGCCACCGCTTCCTCGTCGCCGGCCGATCCCGGCAATGCGGCAGCATGGTCTCTGCAATCGCGCTGTAATACGCGATGACATCGCCCTTTGTCGTTCCCGTGGAGGGGTAGAGCACCTTGTCGAGGTTTGAAACCTTGATCCGGTGCCCGCCCACTTTGACTGCCTGGTCTCGTTTCGCCATGCATACATGCTGAAACGCCTTTCGCGCTACCGCTAGTCCTTTGACAGGCGAGTGAGTTCTACTGTAGGCATGAAAGCTATTTGGAGCGGAGCGATTTCTTTCGGGCTCGTGAATGTGCCCGTCAAGTTGTATAGCGCGACCGAGGATCACGACGTCGAGTTGCATCAGGTGCACGATAAAGACGGCGGCCGGATCCACTACGAGCGCCGATGCGAAATCTGCGGCGAGATCGTGCCCTACAAGCACATCGAGCGCGCGTATGCAGACGAGGAAGAGACGATCGTGCTCGCCCGGGAGGAACTCGACTCCATCCCTCAGGAGCGTGATCGCGAGATATCGGTCGTCGAATTCGTTCCCTCAGAGCAGATCGACCCGATGCTGTTCGAGCGCAGCTATTACCTCGCCCCATCGGGAAAATCCCCCAAGGCATACGTGCTCTTGCGCCGCACGCTCGAGAAGACCGAGAAAACCGCCGTGGTGAAGTTCGCGCTGCGTCAGAGGACGCGGCTCGCCGCGCTGCGCGTGCGCGATAATGTGCTGCTGCTGCAGACGCTGCTCTGGCCCGACGAGATCCGCGAAGCCGAGTTCCCGTCGCTCGACCAGAGCGTGCGCATTTCCGCAAAGGAAATGCAGCTCTCCGCTGCGCTCGTGAAGAGCTTCACCGACGATTTCAAGCCGGAGCAATTCAAAGACGAATATCAGGAGCAGCTGCGAAAGCTGATCGAGGCCAAACGGCGAGCAGGCGATGCGATCGACACCGATGAGACGTTCGGCGACGAAGAGGACAAAGGCGTCGAGGTGATCGACCTCATGGATGCACTTAAGCAGAGCGTCGAGAGGTCGCGCAAGACGAAGAGGCGTGGAACTCGCAAGACGAGCGCCTCGAAGAAGCGCGCGACACGCGCCTCATAGTCTCGGGTATAACTTTCATGCATCCGGGCAGGTCTGGAGCGACCAGAAATCTTGAAGGCTCGACCGAAGAGCGGCGAGCCGAGCCAGCCGCCCCCTTGTCTCGGCACGCGACGGCTCAAGCTGATGGCCGTAGCGATGCTCACGATGGCCGGGATCGCGCTCGTGACGTTTGGGCCTGCGCCGGGATCGAGGGCGCACCGACGAACTGAGACGACCTGACTGAGACAGCGCGGTGCGCCTGTGCGATCCTGAATCTAGACCACCACATATAACAGGAGGCTCCCGTGACCACTACCCCTCTTCCGTCGTCGCAGGCCGTTCTTTCGCCTCGTGGCCCGCTGAGCACGGCGATATTGCAACGCTTGACGGCTTCGGCGCAGAAGGATTCCCCTGCGTACCTGCAACTCGCGCGCAGCACCGCCCGTGAATCGCACGATATCGCGAACGATGACGACCTCCAGTTCGCGCTCTTTCTGCTGTATGCCGTCTTCTACGGCTCGCTCGAGCAACTCTCGGCCGAGCACGAATGGGATGCGGATCTGATCGCGACGCGTCGAATCTTGGAAGATGCCTTCGAGAAGGAGCTTCGAGGCCGCGTGCCGGTGCCAGCGCTACCGGAAGCGAATGCGGACGAAGTCGCCCGGGCGCTCTTCGAACTGGCCGGCGCGGAGTCGGGCCCGAGCCTCTCACGTTACTTCGCGAAGAAGGCGACGCTGGAGCAGGCGCACGAGTTTCTCATGCAGCGCTCCATCTACACGCTGCGAGAAGCGGATCCGCACTCCTGGGCGATCCCGCGTCTGCGAGGCCGATCGAAGGCCGCGCTCGTCGAGATCCAATCCGATGAGTACGGCGGTGGTCGGCCCGACCGGGTACATGCACAGATTTACGCCGCCACGCTGCGCGGCGCCGGGCTCGACGACAACTACGGCGCTTATCTCGACGATGTGCCCGCGATCACGCTCGCCTCGATGAACACGATGTCGATGTTCGGTCTCAACCGGCGGCTTTTGGGCGCGATCGTCGGTCACCTCGCCGCATTCGAGATGACCTCTTCGATTCCGTGTCGAATGTATGGCGACGGCCTGCGTCGCCTTGGATTCGATGAGGAAGTCACAGACTACTACGACGAGCATGTCGAGGCAGATGCGGTGCATGAGCAGATCGCGGCCCGCGATATGGCGGGCGCATTGGTTGAGGATCGCCCCGAGCTGCTTCCCGACATCATGTTCGGTGCTGCTGCCTGTCTCGCCGTGGATGGATGGATGGGCGACCACATCCTCGAAAGCTGGTCGAATGGGCGGTCTTCTCTTCGGGGCCGGAGGGCAGCGTGAGCGAGAAGGAGCCCGTGAGCGTCACGCCCTACCCTGACGGGCCCCTTTTGATGCGCGGCGACTTCGAGCTCCGCACGACCGACGGTGAACCGATCGAGCGGAAGCGTCGAACTGTGGCCCTGTGCAGGTGCGGGCTCTCGAGCATCAAACCGTTCTGCGATGGCACGCACAAAGCTGCCGGCTTTCGCACGGACGACTGAGCGCTGGTGCCTCGGACCATCACCCGCGGCCGGCCCCCGCGTCAGCCCCTGACGGGACAGAATGGACCTCGTATGCTTCTACCAATTCATACGGAACAAAGTGGCAGTCTGACTGCAAAGGAGAAGGATCATGGCCGAGATCTGGAAGCAGAACGAGAACAAGAGCGAAGAGGAAGATCTCGTCGTCACCGAGCACCGCGATGAGCAGGAGCCGGCGGTGACCCCCGAGGAGGAGCAGTCCGTCGAGACGACGAGCGGTGATCCCCGAAATGCTCTCGAAGAACTTGGCGACGATGTGGCATCATCGCCCGCTCGTCGCGGCACCGAAACGAGTGACTGATGCTGGCGGCGAAGTATCCCCGCCCGTTCGGGGTGGAGGAGGAATACCTGCTGCTCGACGCGGCCGACGGAAGGCCCGTTGACCGCGCTGCGGAACTCATCCTGGCAATGCCGGAACGGGCGGGACAGACCGAGCACGAGTACTTCACGAGCCAGATCGAGACTGCGACACCCGTGTGTCACGAGGCCTATGAGGCAGAAGAGTCCCTCATGAGGTTCCGCGTCCTCGCGTCACGTGAAGCGTCGTTCAGGGGGGTGGTGCTCGCGGGCACGGGTCTGCCCGCGACCGGCGGTGAGACCGCCGGAACCGTTTCGCCGAAGCGGCGCTACCACCTGATCGAATTGCAGATGCGGGAGGCGGCTGCCCACCAATACTCGACAGGCATGCACGTGCATGTCGAGGTGCCCTCGCCCGATGCCGGCATCGAAGTGCTGGCGCGATTGGCGCGCTGGGCGCCCGTATTACTCGCGATGACCGCGAATTCGCCGCTTTGGTGCGGCGAGACGACCGGGTTCGCGAGCTGGCGGCACGTCATGGGCCTTGCCTGGCCCGTTTCCGGCTACCCGCATGGCTTCGAGAACGCGCAGGACTATCTGCGCTCCGTGGCCAGTTTGATTGAGACCGGGATCGTTCCCGACGCGGGCCTGCTGACATGGGTGGCCCGGCTCTCGGCGAACTACCCGACGGTGGAGCTGCGGATCGCGGATGCGCAGCTCGAAGCGCGCGATGCGGTGGCCTTCGCCGTGATAGTACGTGCCCTTGTGGATCGCGCGCTGGCGGACTACACGAATGGGATATCTCGCCCTCAGTACCCGCTCGCGATCGTGAACGGCGCGAACTGGACAGCGGCACGGAATGGGCTCGGGTCCGAGCTCATTGACCCGCTAAGTGCGGAGTCGTCGCCGGCGTTCGATCTCGTCGACCGAATGCTCGGCACGATCGAGACCGAGCTCGACCGGTTCGGTGATCGCAATCGAATCGATCGTTATCTGCGCCGGCTTCGCGAAGGAGGCGATCCCGCAAACCGGCAGCGAGCCGCGTATGAATCCGCTGGGATGGCCGGACTCTTGGAGCTGTATCGTGCCGCGGGTGTCGCGGACGCAGCTGCCTAACCGGTGACGCCGATGGCGACCCGGCGAAGGGGGAGGAAGCTCCCTATTTCACGCGAAAAAGATGGTGATGAGTTCATCTACCGTCTGGGCAAACGGAAGATCACGAACCGTGCGGAGATCGAACGTATCGAAGCGCTCGTCATACCTCCGGCCTGGGAGCAGGTGGAGATCGAGAAAGCGCCCTCTGCGAAGGTGCTCGCTCGGGGCATCGATGCGGCTGGCCGTACGCAAACGATCTACCACCCTTCCTTTCGCAGGAGGCAGGATCGCCGGAAGTTCGACCGTATGCTGCGTTTCGGTGAAGCGCTGCCGCGCCTGAGAGCGCGTGTGGATCGCGATCTGAGACGCCGCAGACTGAGTCGCGACCGAGTCACCGCGTGCGTGATCCGGTTGATCGACCTCCAGTTCTTTCGAGTAGGCAACCCAATATATGCGAAGGACAATCGCAGCTACGGCGTCACGACTCTCCGTGAGGAGCACCTCACGACGACTTCCTCGGCCGTCGAGTTCGACTTCATGGGGAAGAGCGGGAAGCGTCAGCGGCGTCGCGTTTCCGACGCGAGAATCGCCCGGCTGATCGCACGGCTGACCGAGCTTCCGGGCCCGGAAGTGTTTCGGTTCTTCGACGAGGATGGCGTCGTGCACAATCTACGCAGTCGGCATGTGAATGCATACGTCAAGCGGCATATGGGCGACGAATTCACCGCGAAAGACTTTCGCACCTGGGGCGGCACTGTGCTGGTGGCCGACGCGCTGCTCAACGTGGACCCCTCGGAGGTCAAGTCCGAAAAAGCTCGTGCGAAGGGCCTCCGAGACGCAATCGCCGCCGCATCCGCACGCCTCGGCAATACCTCGGCCGTTACTCGATCCTCATATGTGGATCCTCGGGTGATCGACGCGGCCGAGCATCCGAAGATACTCGACCGCGTGCGGCAGGCGCGCATCTACCCCCGAAAAAATTTGACCGATTCCGAACAGCGTGCGATGCGCCTGCTAGAGCTGGAGAGTCAGACCTCGGGATAGTGTGCAACGAGAAAATGCCGCGACCATAGTAGGTAAGAGCCCAGAAAGACAGGAGTAGCCATGCCAGATGCCGCACTCGACGACGAAGTGGATCGAATCGTGAGACGACTCGCCGAGGCCGCTCAATCAACGGGCCAAAGCGTTGCGACGGCTGAATCACTGACGGGCGGGCAGCTCGCGGCAGCGATTTCAGCCGCATCCAACGCCGGCGACTGGTATCGGGGAGGGGTTGTGGCATACCACCCCGAGGTGAAATACTCGCTACTGGAAGCACCGCAGGGTCCGGTAGTTACCGCCCGAACGGCCGAGACCATGGCCCGGTCGACTCTGGAACTGCTCGGGGCCGACTATTCGGTTGCGGTCACCGGCGTCGGCGGCCCGGAACCGCAGGAAGGCAAACCGGCAGGCACGGTCTACCTCGCAACGTGTGTGCGCAATGAGGACCCGCAGAGCGAACTCCACCGCTTCGACGGTGAGCCGGTTGAAGTCATGGAACAGACGATTCGTGCAGCGTTCCAAGCGCTGTTGTCTCGAATGTCGGATTAACCCTCGGAGCCCTCTTCTTCTTCATCCACGTCGACGTCGTCCGCGGCCGTCGAAGTGGCGGGGCCGACCGGTGTGGCGCCGCCCTCGTCGGCCCAATCATTGCCAACTCGGTCGTCGAGAGCCGGGTCACTCACGACGTCGTCGTTCGACTGGTCTGATCCGTTACCTGTCTTGACCGTCGTGCTGTATTCGACGTCCTGGTCGTTTTCCGAGTGTTTGTTCATGGCCGTGCCTCCATTCCTAGCGACGCTCGCTAGCCGTAGAACTGAACCTACTGTCATACTGACGGCGGTGCGCGGCATTGTCAACACGGTCGTCGTGGTGTAAAGAGCCGCCTACTCTCGCTGGCATGACTTCGTTATGGCAACTCACCGGACCGGAGGTCGGATCTGATGGATTCGAGGAGGGGCGGCGTGATGCAGTCGTCGTGGGAGCGGGCATCACCGGGCTGACCACCGCTGTGTTGCTCGCACGAGCGGGCCAACGGGTCACTGTGTTAGAGGCGAGGCCGAGCGGCGACGTCACGACGGGCAACACCACCGGAAAGCTGAGCTTGCTCCAGGGAACAACGTTCTCGGAGGTTCTACTTCACAGTGACGGGGAGACCGTGAAAGCGTACGCCGAAGCGAATCGAGAAGGTCAGGCCTGGATGCTTCGACAGTTCGAAACATGGGGCCTCTCAGTAGATCGCCGCCCGCCGTACACCTACGCCGTCGATCCCTCGAACCTGGAAGGGCTCGAGCGGGAGAAGGAGGCTTCGGCCCTCGCGGGAATAGACATCGAAGAAACCTCCGATGCGAAGCTGCCGTTCGAGACCTCCGGTGCACTGATGCGTCCGGATCAAGCGCAGCTCCAGCCGATGGCTATGCTCGCAGAGCTCGCCAGAGAGCTTCGGGAGCGAGGTGGAACTTTGATCGAAAGATGCCGAGTCCACGAAATCGATGAACTCGTCGGTGGACTCGAAATCACAACGAATTTTGGAAGGATCAGGGCCGAAGTCTGTGTGCTGGCGACCGGGATCCCGATTCTCGACCGCGGCGGGTTCTTCGCGAAGCTCAAGCCCTTCCGGTCCTTCGTCGCGGCCTATCGAATGCCCGAAAGCGAGATACCGCGCGGCATGTATGTTTCAGTCGGTGAGCCGATGCGATCGTTGAGGACGGGCGAGGACTCAGACGGGAATGAGGTGCTTGTCGTCGGCGGAGGATCGCACGTAACCGGCCGTGGGGGAGACACCCGCGGAGAAGTCGCTAAACTCGACGACTGGACAGCGGAACAGTTCGCTCCGCGCGAGCGAATCGCCTGGTGGGCGGCACAAGATTACCAACCGCACTCTTGCGTCCCGTTCGCCGGCGCGCTCCCGCGCGGCGGCGGGCGAGTTTACGCTGCGACTGGATACAACAAGGGGGCATGACAAACGGCGTGGCGGCAGCACTGACGGTCACGGCCGACATCCTGGGCGGACAATTGGAGTGGGCACACACGTTGCACGAACACACATCGCGACTGCCGACGCTGCGAGACGGGATCGACAATAATGCGGTGGTCGCTGCTCAGCTGGTTTCGGGCTGGGCGGAGGCCGAATTGAAGTCGGTGAAAGAGGTCGAATCGCCAGGTGAAGGAGAGGGCATCGTCGTGCGTGACGGGATTTCGCGTGTGGGCGTCGCGCGAGTAGATGGCGAGCTCTGCCGGGTGTCGGCCATCTGCCCGCACCTGGGCGGAGTCGTGAAGTGAAACGGGCCCGAGCGCAGCTGGGACTGCCCGTTTCACGGATCTCGTTTCACGGCTGACGGCAAGCTGCTCGAAGGGCCGGCAGCCGATGGTCTCGGAGCCGTCGAAGACCCGGAAACCAAGGCGTAAGGTGTCGCGTCTCTCGAGAGCTACTCGGATTCGATTGCCGATAAGTGATGCGGCATGCCGACCGGCTTGGACTCGGCAGAACCTCGCTGTCGTAAGAAGATCGAGAAGGCGACCATCGAGCCCACCGCGAGCAGTTCGGATTGCCAGTTCTGCAGCGTGCGGTTCCAGAAGTCAGCCGAGAGCACCCGCCTCAGCCACCGCTACAGCGCCATCACCCGTGGCATCCTCGACCTCGACGAGCGCGACCTTGATGCCCTTGCCAAGGCCGCCGCAATTGCCGCGTGCACGCGACGCAGGTTGGCGATTCCTATTCGACGTTGAAAGAAGCCCGCGACGCGGGACGCGAATTGGTCGAGCACGGCGAATACACCGAACTCGTGGTGAAGTCGAAAGTGCTTCGCGGGCACAATACCGACGTGCTTGCACTGATTTCGCGCCCGGAACCCGAAAGCAGCAATGTCACGCTGAGCGTGACCACGAAAACCCCGAAGTCGGGCGCACCCATTACCGGGTACGCCTGCTGCTTCGACGTCCACAGCTAACCTGCCTGCCGGAGGCACCCGGTGTCTCGTTTCGAGCATCGCGGCACATTCCTCGTTCGCGATTGCGGGACGACCTCGCGACCTTCTGCACCGCGCCCTGTGGTGGGTGCGATCGCCGTTGCTCGCACTGCCCGGAAAAGTATGGCGCGGTCCCGCCCAGCCACCACCTAACCGAGCGGGGACCGCGCGCGAGCCTGCGTTGTATCCCAACAACTGAATATAGGGTTCCACCCCGGGTGTTGCCTACGCGGGGCCTGGAAGACTCCAGAGAACGCGGGTGGCAATGTCACGACTATCAGGCGCAGCGGGTTGAAGGCGAGCGGGCAACGTCGTAGTGGGTTTTTAGGGGGCATCCGTCGAACGTATGGTCGACTCCCGAGCATGGCGTCACGTGGGAACGTAGTGGGCATCGCGATGGAAGCGTGTTCGATAACTTCTCGCGGGCGACCGCGCAGCGGGTGTAGTGGGCAGCGAAGTGCCCAATTCTGGCCTCGTACCCTCTTTGCCAGGCTGGTTGTGAGTCATTCGTGGAGCACGAGAGTAGGGGCAGGGAGTATGTCACTCACGCCGGGATGGACCGATGACGAGGTCCGGGAGTTTGTATACGAGTACGCGCGGCAGCCGTGGGGCACGCGGCGGTCGTGGCTGGTGGAGCAGGGCGTGAGTTGGAACCGGTTCCGACGATGGCGCAGCGCGGTGGAAGACGGGGACCTCGACCGGGGCCTGGTTCCGCGAGAGGGTAGTGCTATGACTACCGAGAACGAACGTCGACAGTTCGTGAACGAGCGGCAACGGCATGCCGCGGAAACCGAGCGCCTGAGGGAGCGGGTGCGGGAGCTGGAGGCGACGAACGAGGCGTTGGGAAAAGCTATCGGGCTCTTGCATCAGTTGAACGCGCAAGAGCCCGACACTGTCGAGACGAACGAGCCGAGGGATTCATTCGGGCCGAGAACGAGCTCGTAACCACGCTCACGACCGTGGTGGGATCGCAGCGGCAAGCGCTGCTGCTGGCGGGGGTGTCGCGGGGGACGTGGCAGTACCGGCAGCGGGCGCGGGCGCGGGTCACGGCCCCGATCCGGCAGGCGGATCGGGCGTATCCGTCGAGGATTAGCGAGACCGATCGTGCACGGATCGAGGAGCGGATCAAGTTGGCGTGGGCCGCGGGTGAGTCGGTGGACTGGGCGTTCGCGACGGCGTGGGACGCTGGCGTGATGCTCGCGTCGCGCAGGAGTTGGTGGCGGGTCGGGGCGAGTATCGAGGACCAGGTGTTGCGGCCGAGCCCGCCGAAGAAGACCAGCCATCGGGGGCCGCGTGCCGCGCCCGTGCTCACCGCGACCGGGCCTGGGCAGGTGTGGTCGTGGGACATCACGGATCTGTACTCGCCGTGGCGGGGAACGAGCTACAAGGCGTACAAGATCATTGATGTGTTCTCCCGCGAGATCATGGGGTATCGCGTCGAGCATCGCGAGGCGGACCACCTCGCGGTCGAGTTGTTCGAGGACGCGATCCGTCAGCACGGCGCCCCGCGGGTCGTGCATGCGGATAACGGGGCCACGATGACTTCGACCGTGTTGCGGGACCTGCTGCGCGGGCATGGTGCCGCGCTCACGTTTAACCGGCCGTATGTGTCGAACGATAACCCGTTCAGCGAGGCCGCGTTCAAGACGATGAAGTATCGGCCCGGGTATCCCCGGATCTTTGCCACGTTGGAGGACGCGCGTGCCTATGTTGCTGGCTACGTGGGTTGGTACAACACGAGCCACAAGCACACGGGGATCGCGTTGTTTTCCCCGGCCGAGGTCGGTGACGGTTCCTGGGAACGCAAATGGGAGATCCGGGACCGGGCGCTCCAGGCGTATTACGACCGGCATCCAGCGCGCTTCGCGCGCCGGCCCCGCACCCCGTCACCCGCCACGCTGGTCGGGATCAACCACCGGAAACCACAAACCGACCAACAACCATCCCGGTGACTCAACACAGCTTGACAACGAGCGGTAGTGGGCATTTTAGTGGGCATTTTGAGGCCATTTTGGCCACCTTAGCGTTTGCTTAAAGGGCCGCGATCCGCGTCCTGATGCGGATCGCGGGGGTCTACATAGTGGGGCGGACGGGACTTGAACCCGTGACCGATGGATTATGAGTCCACTGCTCTAACCAGCTGAGCTACCGCCCCGCAACCTGAGCAATTCTAGCGACGATCTGCCGATTGTTCGCATTCGCGAAGATTCGCTTCGCGTTCACCCGCAACTGGCTACGCTCGGATGCGTGAAGGCCTTCGATACGCTCACCGTTGCCCCCGTCCTCCCCGAAAAGCTGCAGCCGCTGCGCAAGTTGGCGATGAACCTGCGCTGGTCGTGGCGCGAGCAGACTCACCAGCTGTTCAAGTCGATCGACCCGCAGCTGTGGAGGGCAACCGGCCACAACCCCATCACGCTGCTTCAGCGCCTTTCGGCCGAGCGCGTCGCCGAGCTCGAGGCCGACGCCGACTTCCTGCAGCGCCTCCAGTTCGAAATCGACGAGCTTGACGGCTACCTCGGTGTCGAGCGCTGGTTCGAGCGCACCACGCGCGGTAGTGAGGACGCGGCGACGAGCATCGCGTACTTCTCGATGGAGTTCGGTGTGCACCAGTCGCTGCCCATTTATTCGGGCGGCCTCGGCGTGCTGGCGGGCGACCACCTCAAGTCGGCCTCCGACCTCGGCGTGCCGCTCATCGGCATCGGCCTGCTCTACACCTACGGCTACTTCAGCCAGTCACTGAGCCGCGAAGGCTGGCAGCAAGAGGGCTACGAGCGCCACAACCCGGCCGATCTGGCGGTCACGCCGGTGCTCGACGAGACCGGCGAGCAGCTGCGCATTTCGGTGAACTTCCCCGACGAGCGTGAGGTGCACGCCATCGTCTGGCGCGCCGCAATCGGCCGCATCACGCTGCTGCTGCTTGACACGAACCTGCCCGAGAACCCCGAGGACTATCGGGTCATCACCGATCGCCTCTACGGCGGCGACGCCGAGCACCGCATCAAGCAGGAACTCGTGCTCGGCGTTGGCGGCGTGCGCGCGGTGCAGCGCTTCTGCGAGGTCAGCGGTCTCGCACAGCCTGACGTGTTCCACATGAACGAGGGTCACGCCGGCTTCCTCGGCATCGAGCGCATCGGCCAGCTCATCACGGCGGGCGAGTCGTTCGAGACCGCCCTCGCGACCGTGCGCGCATCCACGCTCTTCACGACACACACCCCGGTGCCCGCGGGCATCGACCGCTTCGACATGCACCTCGCACAGCGCTACCTGCAGCCGCTGGCCGACGGTACGTCGCGCCTCGCGGCCGGGGCGCCCGTCGCCCGCGTACTCGAGCTCGGCGGCGAAGACGACCCGCAGCGCTTCAACATGGCGCACCTCGGTCTGCGCCTCGCGCAGTATGCGAACGGCGTTGCCAAGCTCCACGGCGCGGTCTCGCGCGAGATGTTTAAGGACCTCTACCCGAACTTCGACGTCGCCGAAGTGCCGATTACATCGATCACCAACGGCGTGCACGTACCCACCTGGACGCGTGGCCCGATCAAGTCGGTCATCAACTCGATGGCCGGCGGTCGCGACGTCGCCACCGCGGACCGCTGGCAGAACGCGGATGCGGTTGGCTCGGCCGAGCTCTGGCGCATCCGTAACGAGCTCCGGCGAGAACTCGTCGAGCGTGCGCGTGGCCTTTCACTCGAATCATGGGAGGAGCGCGGCGCACAGGAGGCCGAGCTTGGCTGGACTAAGAACATCCTCAACCCGGATGCGCTCACGATCGGCTTTGCCCGCCGCGTCTCGACGTACAAGCGCCTCACGCTCATGCTGCAGCAGCCCGAGCGCCTCCGGCGCATCCTGCTCAATGAAGACCGCCCCGTGCAGTTCGTGATCGCTGGCAAGGCACACCCGGCCGATATGGGGGGCAAGCAGCTCCTGCAGCAGCTCGTGCAGTTCGCCGACGACGCGGGCGTGCGCGACCGCATCGTATTCATTCCCGACTACAACATCTCGCTCGGCAAGTTCCTTGTCGCGGGATCGGACATCTGGCTGAACAACCCGATCCGCCCTCAAGAGGCCTCGGGTACGTCGGGTATGAAGGCGGTCATGAACGGCTGCCTCACCATGTCGATCTCCGACGGCTGGTGGGACGAGATCGCCGACGACGAGCTCGGCTGGACGATCCCAACAGTGTCGAACGCGGATGCGCACCAACGCGACGCGTGGGAGGCACAGGCCCTCTACGACATCCTCGAGCACGAAATCGTGCCCATGTTCTACGACCGCGACAGCCAGGGCATCCCGCAGGCCTGGGTCGACAAGGTTCGCCGCTCGATGTCGCAGGTCGGTCCGAAGGTGGCCGCCGAGCGCATGGTGCGCGACTACGTCGAGCAGCTCTACCTGCCAGCCGGCCGCACCGCTCGCATCGCCGCTGACCTCGACCGCAGCCGACGCTTCGCTGACTGGCAGCAGCGCGTCATCGCGGGTTGGAACGGCGTCGCGGTGACCGAGGTGCACAACGAGGTCGGCAACCCGACGGCCGGCGAGGATGCGCGGATCTCGGCACAAGTCGACCTCGGCTCGCTCTCGCCCGAGGATGTTCTGGTGGAGGGCGTGGCCGGACGCGTTGGCGAGTTCGGCGAGCTTGAAAACCCGGTGCGCCTGCCGATGGTACCGCTCGGTGAGGGCCGCTACGAGGTCGCGGTGCGCACGAACGAGACCGGTGAATTCGGCTACACCGTGCGCGTCGTACCGAATCACGAACTGCTGCGTTCGCCCGCAGAAATGGGGCTCGTTCGATTCCCGGGGTAATCGGGTTCCAACACGCCGTCAGGCTAAATCACAGGGTTGTAATTCACCGATAAAGTCGGGCATAATTCCTGTGACGACAGTCGAATTGAATATCGGCGGGCAGCATGCCTGAGTCACGAATGGTCGTAGGGGAAGACGCACCACACGTGAAACAGGAGGACAACATGGCTGCACCAACAACTCAGGGTGTGCTCTACGTACACTCCGCACCGCGCGCGCTTTGCCAACACGTTGAGTGGGGGCTTGGCCGGGCGATCGGCGAGCCCACTAACCTGCCGTGGATTCCACAGCCGGTGATTCCGGGCTCGGTTCGTGCGGAGTTCGCGTGGCGCGGCACCCCCGGTACCGCTGCGGCAATCGCGTCGCAACTGCGCGGCTGGGAGCACCTGCGGTTCGAAGTAACCGAAGACCCGAGCGCGAACACCGACGGCGGACGCTGGATGCACACGCCCGGCCTTGGCATCTTCTTCGCGCAGGTCGACATGTCGGGCAACATGGTCGTGCCCGAAGACCGCATTCGCTACGCGATGGAGATCGCCGGCGGCAACGCGACCGAGCTCCACCGCGAACTCTCGCTCGCCCTCGGCCAGGCCTGGGACGACGAACTCGAGCCCTTCCGCACCGCCGGTGACGAGAGCCCAGTCGTCTGGATGCACCGCGTCGGCTAGCATCGGCGAGTGGACTCCAGCGATATCGGCGGCTATTTGATCCTGCTCACCGCCTGGGGAGCGGTCATGCTCGGAGTCGCCCTGTGGTCTCGGGCTGCCGCCTCCGGGCTGCCCAAGCACCGCATCGCCGAGTACGTGCCGCCCGAGGGCGACATCATCACGCATGGCCTCCTCACGCGTGCTGATCGCCGGCTGATTGGCGCCGCGTTCGTGGGCCTCGCGGTCAAGGGGCGAGTCCGGGTGCTCGCGCCGAGCGGAGACCGGGGCCCGGTTGCGCTCGAGGCGATGCTCGGCAATGGACTGACGACGCAAGAGCGGATGCTGCTCGACTGCCTCCGCCCCACACGCCCCACAGAGCGACAACAACGTCGCTACAGCGAGGGCCTCGCCGAACTTGGTATCACCGCCAGCAACGGTCAGCAGCTACCCGACATCTACTTCCTCAAGGGCCGCGGGGCGGATCGCCGGTATCAGCGTCGGCAGCTCGCGCGCTACTTTGACAATGCACGCCAGTCGCTCCGGGATGCGGGCCTCGCGAAACGTCTGCAAAACGGGTTTTTTCTCGCAACGCTGTCGCTGCTATTCCTGCTCAGCTTCGCCGTACTCGCGCTACTCATCCTTGGCGCTATCTTGGACGGCGCCTGGTGGTTTGTCGTGGTCGCGCCGCTATTCCTCGTCGGCTATTTCTTCATTCTTTTTCTCGCCGCGCCACCAATTCTTCGCTTTACCGCCGCAGGTAAAGAATTACGTGTCAGGCTCGCCGGCCTCCGCGAATACGTTCGCCTCGGCGAACAGGAGCGACTCCGATTCACACAGACGCCGCAGACGGCGCTGCGCGACCCGGTCGGCGACCTCACGCCGGCGGGGCACGCGCTCGGACTGCCACGCGTACCGCAGGCGCCCAACGCTCTCGAGCAATTTCAGCTCGACCAGATCATCCTCACCGAAGAACTGTTGCCGTACGCCGTGCTCTTCGGCCAGGAACGTCAATGGGCCAATGAGTTCGCGCACTTCGACGCCGCCGGCATCCGCGCCCAGAACCTCGAGGCCGTCAGCACCACGATGGAGGGCATCGTCATCGTGATGGAGGTGCTCTCGATTATCGGGCAGGTTCTGCGCGTGATCGGAACGATCGCCTCCTTCGCTGGGCGAGCCGACTAGGCGCGAGCTGTGGCGCACGCAGGCAAGAAAACGACGGATGGCCGGGGCTCACAAGAGCCCCGGCCATCCGTCAATGTGGTGCGTTACGCGTACTTGCGCAGCGCAAGCACGGCGTTGTGGCCGCCGAAACCAAACGACGTCGAGATAGCGAGCGCGCCGGGGGTGAGCGCAACCTCGCGAGCCGAGGTGACCACGTCAAGCGGGATCTCCTCGTCGAGGTTCTCGATGTTGATCGTCGGAGGCAGCACGTTGTTGTGCAATGCGAGCGCCGTGAACATCGCCTCGATCGCACCGGCGCCGCCGAGCAGGTGACCGGTCGAGCCCTTCGTCGCCGAAACCGGCACCGAGTGAATGTGGTCGCCAAGCACGCGCTTGAACGCGTTGTACTCGGCGATGTCACCCACCGGGGTCGAGGTAGCGTGCGCGTTGATGTGCACGACGTCCTCGGGCGATGCGCCGGCGATCTTGAGTGCCTCCTCGACGGCTCGGGCAGCGCCCTCCCCCTCGGGCTCGGGTGCCGTGATGTGGTAGGCGTCGGCCGTCACGCCGCCGCCCGCGACCTCGGCGTAGATCTTCGCTCCACGGGCGAGCGCATGCTCTTCGGTCTCGAGTACGAGCGCGGCCGCGCCCTCGCCGAGCACGAAGCCGTCGCGGTCGCGGTCGTACGGCCGCGAAGCGTGCTCCGGGTCGTCGTTACGCTTCGACAGCGCCTGCATCGCGGCAAACGCGGCGATGGGCAGAGGGTGCACCGCAGCCTCAGAACCACCGGCGATGACGACGTCTGCAAGGCCAGCCTGCAGGTGATCGTACGCGTTGATGACCGACTCGGTGCTCGAGGCACAGGCCGACACGACGGTGCGGATGCCGGCGCGGGCTTCGAGGTCCATACCGATCGCGGCCCCGGGCCCGTTCGGCATGAGCATGGGAACAGTCAGTGGGAGCACTCGGCGGGCACCGCGCTCACGCAAGGTGTCCCAGGCGTCGAGCAGGGTCCAGACGCCACCGATGCCGGTAGCCCAGTCGACGAGGAGCCGCTGCGGCTCGATCGCGCCCTTCTCGAGACCCGCGTCGGCGAAGGCCTCGCGGCCCGCGATGAGCGCGTATTGGCTCGACGGGTCCAGCCGCTTGGCCTGCACGCGACCCAGGATCTCACTCGGAGATTCCTTGACCGTCGCAGCAAACTTCACCGGCAGGTCGATCTCGTACTTCTGCGTGGTCTCGGCGGGCAACGTACGTGCGCCGGACTCGCCGCGCAGCAGTGCCTCCCAGGTGCCGGGTGCATCCGTTGCCAGCGGCGTGAACGCACCGATACCCGTGATCACGATCTTTTTCGTCATGAACGTAGCTTTTCCTCGAGGAGACAGGGCCAGTGGGGGTGAAACGAACCGTGGTGGCCGCAAACAGCTCGGGCGGCCACCACGGGCTCGCTAGGCCTCCTGGGCCTTGGCGATGAAGTCGACCGCGTCCTGCACGGTCTTGAGGTTCTCGACCTCGGCGTCGGGAATCTCGACGTCGAACTTCGACTCGGCGTTGACGACGATCGTCATCATCGAGATCGAGTCAATGTCAAGGTCGTCGGTGAACGACTTGTCGCCGGTCACGGTGTCAGCCGCAATGCCGGTCTCTTCGTTCACGAGCTCGGCGAGGCCGGCCAGGATCTCTTCGTTCGAAAGTGCCATGGTGTTCTCCTTGTTATGGGTGGTTGGTTTGATTGGGGGTCGGTGAGAGCTGTGGGCCCGTTAGGGCAGTCGAACGACCTGCGCCGCATAGGCGAGGCCGGCGCCGAAGCCGATCTGCAGTGCGAGGCCACCCGACAGCTCGGGGTGCTCTTCGAGCAAACGGTGCGTCGCGAGCGGAATTGATGCCGCCGAGGTGTTGCCCATCGTCTCGATATCGCGAGCGATCGCCACGGTCTCGGGCACGCCGAGCTGCTTCGCGAACTCGTCGACGATGCGCATGTTCGCCTGGTGTGGGATGAACGCGGCGAGGTCATCGACCGTCACGCCAGCGCGATCAAGCGCTTCGCGCGCCGCCTTCGCCATCTCCCACACAGCCCAGCGGAACACGGATTTGCCGTCCTGGCGGAGCGTGGGCCACTCGGCCTCGCCGCGACGGTAGTCCTGCAGCGGGCTGCTCATCGAAACCGCGTCCCACTTGCTGCCGTCGGAACCGATGACTGACTCGGCAATGCCGGGCTCGTCGGACGGACCAATGAGCGCCGCGCCCGCACCGTCGCCGAGCAGGAAGGAGATGGAACGATCGGTGGGGGAGATGACGTCCGACAGCTTCTCGGCGCCGACCACCAGTACGTACTCGGCGACACCGGCACGGATGAGGGCGTCGGCCTGAGTGACCGCGTAGCAGTACCCGGCGCAGCCGGCCGAAATGTCGTACGCCGCGGCGGGCGTGGCGCCGAGGCCGTCAGCGACGCGAGTGGCGGCGGCCGGCGTCTGCATCACGTTGGTGACCGTGGCGACGATGACGGCGCCGATCTGGCTCGGCTCAATGCCCGCCTTGTCGATGGCCTCCTGGCCCGCGCGAATGCCCATGTCGATGACATTGACGTCGTCAGTGGCGCGCTGGCGCGAAATAATACCCGTGCGCTGGCGGATCCACTCGTCAGACGAGTTGATCGGCCCAGCGATGTCGTCGTTCGTGACCGTCAGTTCGCCGCGGTACGCGCCGATGCTGTGAATACGGGTGAACTGGGGGCCAGTTGCCTGGTGGAGTTTCGGGCTCATGCTGCATCCTCTGCGGCCAGTGCGGCAACTACCGCGTCAATGTCTTCGGGAACGTTCACGGCGATGCCGTTCGTGCCCTTCATGCCACGCTTCGCGAGCCCGACGAGCGTGCCCGCGGGTGCGGCCTCGACGAGCGTCGTGTGCCCGGCCTCCACAAACGCGGCCATGCAGGCGTCCCAATGAACGGGGCGGTTCACCTGGTCAATAAGCAACTCAAGGTAGCGGCTGCCCGAGTCGACTCGGGTGCCGTCATAGTTCGTGTAGAGACGAAGCTTCGGGTCGTTCACCGCGAATCCGCCGGCCGACGCAGCAAGCTGCTCGTGTGCATCCGCCATGTAGCGAGTGTGGAACGCGCCGGCGACCTTGAGCGGAATCACGCGGGTGCCCTTGGCGGGCTCGGCGCGAAGCTGCTCGAGCGCATCCGGGTCGCCTGCGGCGACGATCTGTCCGGCACCGTTGAAGTTGGCTGGTTCGAGTTCGAGCTCGGCGAGGCGTGCGAGCACCTCGTCTTCGCTGCCGCCGAGGACAGCGGACATGCCCGTAGTCTGCTTCGCGGCGTCCTCGGCCATGAGCGTCGCGCGTCGCGACACGAACGCGAGCGCGGTGGCTGCGTCAAACACCCCGGCGGCGTACGCCGCGGCGATCTCGCCCACCGAGTGGCCCGCCACCTCGACACCCGAGAGGTCGGCGCCCGACGCGACCAGGACATCCCAGGTCAGGATGCCGGCGGCAACAATGAGCGGCTGCGCGATCGCGGTGTCGCGGATCGTCTCGGCGTCCGACTCGGTGCCGTGGCGAACGAGGTCAACGCCAACCGCGTCGCTGAGCTGCGCCAGCGTGTCTCGGCGTTCGGGCGTCGCGAGCCACGGGCCCAGAAAGCCGGGCTTCTGCGACCCCTGACCGGGGAAGGTAATGATGGTCATGTATCTGCGTTTCTTCGGGTGGTCAATTGCGGGAAGTGGCTGCGAACCACGCTAGCGGGAACGCTTTGTCGGCTTCGGGGTGGCGCGCCCGTCATAGGAGTTTGAATCGGCGATGCGGCCGAGGATCAGGGCGGACTGCAGGATTACGGCCTCGCGCGCGCCGGTCGCGTCCCACCCAATGACCTCGCTGATGCGCTTGAGGCGGTACCGAACGGTGTTCGGATGCACGAACAGCTCGCGCGCGGTGGCCTCGAGTGAGCGGCCGTTGTCGAGGTAGCACCAGAGGGTCGTGAGCAGGTCGGACTGGTGGTCGGCGAGCGGCAGGTAGACACGCTGCACGAGCGCCTGCCGCGCGAGGGGGTCACCCGCGAGGGCGCGCTCGGGCAGTAGATCGTCGGCAAGGATGGGCCGATCGGTCCGCCGGTACGCGCCGGCCACCGAGAAAGCCGCCAGCGCGGCGCGGGCGCTCATCGCGGCCTTGACCACGTTCGGCACCTCGGGCCCAAGTACGAGGCGGCCCTCGCCGAAGCCGCCCTCGAGCAGCTGCGATACCTCGAGAAAGCTGATCGGCGGCTCCTCAAACTCGTCGCTCGGCTTAGCGCGCCCAATAACGAGCACGAGGCGGTTGCCCTGTACACCGACCAGGAGGTCGGTCTGGTTGTGGCGGGCCGTGCGGCGCAGTTGGTCGACCTCGAGGACCTTCGGGGTCGTGCCGACGAGCACCGCCACCTCGCCATGGCCACTCCAGCCGAGGGCGGCAATGCGGCTCGGGAGCTCGGAGTCATGCTCGCCCGTGAGGATCGAGTCGACGACAAGCGCCTCGAGGCGCGCATCCCAGAGCCCACGCTGTTCGGCCGCGCGTGCGTAGACCTCGGCCGCCGCGAAGGCCATGTCGCGCGAATACCGCAACACGCCCTCGCGGATCTCGGGCGAGGCGTTGGCAACTCGCTCTTCAAAGACGTCGACGACGACGTGGATGAGCTGCAGCGTTTGCTGCAGGCTCACCGAGCGCAGGAGTTCGCGCGGGGCCGTGTCGAACACGTCCCGCGCGACCCACGGCGCCCCGCCGTCGTCTTCGAACCACGACACGATCGCGGAAATGCCCGACTGCGCCACCATGCCGACCGCACTGCGGCGGCCGGGCGGCATGTCAGAGAACCAGGGGAGCGTGAGCTCCATCCGGCGCAGCACCGTCGTGGCAAGGTCGCCCGTGATGCTGCGCAGCCAGGCAATCTCCCGATCTTTGTCGAACTTCGGTGTCATTGGTCGCGGGTGCGCTTCCTAGGCGTCGCCACCCGCCGAGCCGGACTCGCCGGCCGCCGGGTTGTTGAGGTCGTAACGGTCGATGGCCGTCTGCACGACGCTCGCGTCGACCTCACCGCGGCGGGCGAGCTCCGAGAGCGTGCGGACGACGATCGAGTGCGCGTCGATCTTGTAGAAGCGGCGGGCGGCGGCGCGGGTATCCGAGATACCGAAGCCGTCGGCGCCGAGGGTCGCGTAGTCACCGGGGATGAACTCGCGCACCATGTCGGGCAGTTGGTGGTTGAAGTCGCTCACGCCGAGGAACACGCCCTCCGAGTTCTGCAGCTTGTCGCGGAGGTACGGCACGCGAGCTTCCTCGGACGGCTTGGTCCAGTTGTGCTCGTTCGCCTCGAGGCCGTCGCGGCGCAGCTCCTGCCAGCTCGTGACCGACCAGACGTGGGCACGAACGCCCCACTCCTCGGCGAGAATCTGCTGTGCGTGCAGTGCCCACGGCACCGCCACGCCCGAGGCAAGCAGCTGCGCCTGCGGGCCCTGCTCAAGCTCGGGAGCGCGCAGGTAGTAAATGCCCTTCACGACGCCGTCGACGTCGAGGTTCTCAGGCTCGGCCGGCTGCGCCATCGGCTCGTTGTACATCGTGATGTAGTACATGACGTCCGGGTCCGGGTGGTTTCCGCCATACATGCGCTCGATACCGGCGCGCATGATGTGGCCGATCTCGTAGACGTAGGCAGGGTCGTATGACACGACGGCCGGGTTGGTGCTCGCGATGATGTGCGAGTGACCGTCCATGTGCTGCAGACCCTCACCCGTCAGGGTGGTACGGCCAGCCGTGGCACCGAGGATGAAGCCGCGGGCGAGCGAGTCGCCTGCGGCCCAGAAGCCGTCGCCCGTGCGCTGGAAGCCGAACATCGAGTAGAAGATGTACATCGGCACCATGAGTTCGCCGTGCACCGAATGCGAGGTGCCCACGGCGGTCATCGATGCGACCGCTCCAGCCTCGTTGATGCCGACGTGCATGAGCTGGCCCTGCGGCGACTCGCGGTAGGCGAGTAGCAGTTCGCGGTCAACCGCGGTGTACTGCTGGCCGTGCGGGTTGTAGATCTTCGCGGTCGGGAAGAACGCGTCGAGGCCGAAGGTGCGGGCTTCGTCGGGAATGATCGGCACGATGCGCTTGCCGAACTCGCCCGAACGCATGAGGTCCTTGAGCAGGCGCACGAAGCCCATGGTCGTCGCGACCGGCTGGTTGCCCGAGCCCTTTTTCGCGATTGCGTAGGTCTTCTCCTCGGGGAGGTCGATCTGCGTGTACTTCGAGCGACGCTCGGGCACGAAGCCACCGAGTTCGCGGCGACGCTCCAGCATGTACTGCAGGGCCGGGTCGGAGTCGTCCGGCTTGTAGTAGGGGATGCTGTAGAGGTCGGCCTCAAGGTCCTTGTCGGCGATCGGAATCTGCAGCGTGTCGCGGAACTTCTTGAGGTCGGCGAGCGTGAGCTTCTTCATCTGGTGGGTCGCGTTGCGGCCCTCGAAGTGCGTGCCGAGACCGTAGCCCTTGACCGTGTGCGCGAGGATGACGGTCGGCTGGCCCTTGTGCTCTAGCGCTGCCTTGTAGGCGGCGTAGACCTTGCGGTAGTCGTGCCCACCGCGCTTGAGGCCCCAGATGTCGTCGTCGCTGAGGTTCTCAACGAGCTTGAGGGCCTCGGGGTCGCGGCCGAAGAAGTTGTCCCGGACGTACTTGCCCGACTCAGCCTTGTAGGTCTGGAAGTCGCCGTCGGGGGTTTCGTTCATCAGGCGAAGGAGCGCGCCCTCGCTGTCGCGGGCGAGGAGGTCGTCCCACTCGCGGCCCCACACGACCTTAATGACGTTCCATCCGGCACCACGGAAGTACGACTCGAGCTCCTGCACGATCTTGCCGTTACCGCGCACGGGGCCGTCGAGGCGCTGCAGGTTGCAGTTGACGACGAAGGTGAGGTTGTCGAGCTCGTAGTTCGCCGCGATCTGCAGCTGGCCACGCGACTCGGGCTCATCCATCTCGCCGTCGCCGAGGAAGGCCCACACGTGCGAGCCCGAGGCGTCCTTGATGCCACGGTTGGTGAGGTACTTGTTGTACTGCGCCTGCCAGAT
Source organism: Gulosibacter sediminis (assembly GCF_030011715.1). Lineage (NCBI taxonomy): Bacteria > Bacillati > Actinomycetota > Actinomycetes > Micrococcales > Microbacteriaceae > Gulosibacter > Gulosibacter sediminis. The sequence continues at coordinate 189,229 of NZ_JASCYH010000001.1, forward strand.
CGCGTTCATCGGGCCGAGACCCATCGACACCGTCGGGAACTGCCAGAAGTCCGGCATGAGGCGCGGGTGCGGGTACGAGCTCAGACCGTTCGGGGCCTTCGAGGCCTCCTGACGGAAACTGTTGAGGTTGTCTTCCGTGAGGCGACCCTCGAGGTAGGCCCGCGCGTAGTTACCGGGCGCCGCGTGGCCCTGGAAGTACACCTGGTCGGGGCCGGCCGGGTGGTCGTAGCTCTTGAAGAAGTGGTTGAGACCGACCTCGTAGAGGGTCGACTGCGCCGCGTACGACGAGATGTGACCGCCAACGCCGATGTGTGCCTTCTGCGAGTTCTGCACCGTGATTGCCGCGTTCCAGCGGATCCAGCGGCGGTAGGTGCGCTCAATCGACTCATCGCCAGGGAACTCCGGCTCATCTTCCGGCGCGATCGTATTGATGTAGTCCGTCACCGGGTGCATCGGCACGCCCAGGTGCTGTTCGCGCGAGCGCTGGAGCAGCGCCAGCATGACTTCGCGGGCACGCTGGTGGCCCCGTTCGCCAATGACCGCGTCGAGAGATTCTTTCCATTCCGCAGTTTCCTGCGGATCGGTGTCGACGTAGTCCTCGGAATACGGGTCGGAGATGTGGAGTGCCACGTTGACCTCTTTCGTTGTCAGGAAGCGCGGTGCTAGACGCCGCATCGGGTTGCGATGTTGCGCCACCTCAACAGCCTAGCGACTTCCGACAATGAATTTGTGCGCTTGATTGATGATTCGTCCAGTTCAGATCATGTGCAGTATGTGCTGCCACGCTGTGCTGCGTGGAACCGACTTTTACTGTTTCGGGCGACCAGCCGGTCACCGCGCCGACGCACCGCGGTGACCGTGTCACCGTGCTCGGGCCGGGCTCGCCTCGCCTCCTCGTCTTTATTCCGGGCGCCTTCACGCCGCTGTGCTCGGGCGAAATTCGTGAGCTCGGCGAGCTCGCTGTCCGGGCAGAGCAACTCGGCGTGCAGGTCTATGCCGTCTCGTGCGATAGCCCCGCGACGCTTGCCGCGTGGCTGGCGGCGGAAGACGCATCCGGCCGAATCATCGGCGTGTCGGATCACTGGCCGCACGGGTCGCTGGCGTCGATCCTCGGGTCGTTCGACGATCATGCCGGCACGGCGCTGCGCCGCAGCTGGGCCATTCGAGCGGATGGCACGCGCGTACTCGTCGCGGGCACGGCAGCGGGGGAGTCGCGCGAGCTGCACGACCACCTGCGCGGCATTGAATGGGCAGGCGCCGAGTAGCCGCTATAGTTATTCGCTGCGGGCCTGTAGCTCAGTTGGTTAGAGCATCTGGTTTACACCCAGAGGGTCGGGGGTTCGAGTCCCTCCGGGCCCACGTAAGAAATTGAGGAAGCAAGACCTTGGCATACGAGGCCTTGCTTCCTCTCGTTTCCCACACGATTCGCACCGAGGCACCCGAATTGCGACCGACTCACTGCCGAATCACCGCGGTCCCAACTTCGACCGTTTGCATATCGCCTTCTCCTCACCCACGGCAACCACTTCTGGAGCGCCGAGCTTGCCGGCGCCTGCCCCGACATCATCACGGTCGCCAAGGCCTCGGGCAACGGCCTCCCGCCCGGTGCGGTCGGCTCCGCGGTACTCGACCTCCTCGATGAGGGGCGCGTCATGGAGCGCGCCGTCCGCGCCGGCACCCGCTTCACCGAGCTAATGCAGGAGCTGCAGGCACGCCACGTGTGGATCGGCGCCGTGCACGGCAGTGGGCTCTACCCGGGCGTCGAGCTCGTTCGTGACCGCGAGACCCTCGAGCCAACAACCGAAGAGACCGCACTAGTGTGCGAACGGATGCTGCACCCCGGCATCATCGTGCAGCCCGCGAGCGAGCGGCAGAACGTGCTGAAGTCCAAGCCGCCAACCACCATCACAGAGTTCGACGTCGAGGCCTTTGCTCAGGCACTCGACGTCGAACTTGCGCGATTGGGTTAGTTACGAGGTGACGATCCGTCGCTGACGGGCTCGAGCTCGCCGTCGTCGTCGCCGATGCCCTCGGGGATCTTGTTGAACCCGGTGACAGGCTGGTTCTCGTCGAAGGCAACGACCTTCTTGCGGAAGCCACGCGTGATCACGGCGAGGTAGACGAGGCCCAGCGCCAGCCAGATGCCGCCACCGATCAGTGCCTCGAGGTGCAGGTTGAGCCAGAGCAAGACGGTCAGCGCGAGACCGATGCCCGGCATGACGATGTACTTGAAGATGTCGCCGGGGGTCTTGCGCAACCCCTTGCGCCATGCGAAGTACGCAATCACCGACGCGTTCACGAAGCTAAAGGCAATGAGCGCGCCAAAGTTGATGAAGGCCGAAATGAGTTCGAGCGAAAACTCAATCGCCAACAGCGAGACGATTCCGACGAGCACGACGTTGAACACGGGCGTGTGGCTCTTCGCGTTGATACGACCGAACCACTTGCGGGGGAACACGTTGTTGCGCCCCATGACCAGCAGCATGCGCGACACCGAGGCGTGCGAGGCGAGGCCCGACGCGAGCGTCGCGGTGAAGCCCGCGGCGACGAAGATGACCTGGAAGACCTGGCCCCCGATGATGAGACCGATTTGGGGGAGCGGGTCGTCGGTGAACTCACCGAACGGGGTGTTGTCGGGGAACCGCAGCTGCGCGAAGTAGCTCGCGACGAAGAAGATTGCGCCACCGATAATCACGGTGAGCAGAATCGCGCGCGGCATCGTCTTCGAGTCGCGAGCTTCCTCGGCGTACATCGTGATCGCGTCGAAGCCGATGAAGCTAAAGCAGACCACCGTCGCGGCCATGAGCAGCGACTGCGAGTCGAGTCCCTCGTGCACGAATGGCCGGCTGCTGACCAGCGTGCCCATGCCCTCTCCGCTGAGGACCTGTTGAATGACGAGGCCGATGAAGACGAGGATCACGATGACCGCGAAGATCAGCAGCAGCGCGTTGAAGTTCGAGGTGCCGCGCATGCTCGTGGCGACGAGCGCCGTCACGCCGATGCAGTAGAGCACCACCCAGATCCACGCGGGAACGTCGGGGAACATCTGCTCCATGTAGAGGCGGATGATGAGCGCGTTGACCATCGGCAGCAGCAAATAGTCGAGCAGTGAGGTCCAACCAACCATGAAGCCGAGGTTGGGATGCATCGATTCACGCACATAGGTGTAGGCCGAGCCGGCGCTCGGAATGGCGCCAGCCATCTTGCCGTAGCTGATAGCGGTAAAGACCATCACGATGAGGGCTACGAGGTAGGCCATGGGCACGGTGCCGTCGGTGATGTCGGAGACGATACCGAAGGTGTCGAATACGACAGTGGGGGTCATGTACCCGAGGCCGAGGCCGACGATGGCCCACATCCCCAGGTTGCGACGCAAGGTTCCTTGTTGTTGAACAGCGGTCATAGGCGGATCCTTTTAGCAGGGACTCTGGGAGTCAGGAGCATCTCCGCGAACAGACGGATTGCCAGGACTCTAATAGAGGTTTGGCCACACTAGGACGGTTAACAACGATATTTGTACGTATAAAAATGATCGACGCTATGCAGCAATTCGACAGAACGCGACCAGACGACAGGGTTTGACCTTTGCCGCCGTCTGCAGCGTTGAAACGTCAGTGTCAGGAACACTCGACACTCATCACCGTGACGGTGATCTCGCGCTCGCCGTCGGAGAAGACGAGGAAGATGTTCGACGGGAAATCGTCGGTTTGGATGCGGAGCGCCTAGCCGCGATCGCCGAGGTGGTGCGGGCTGCCCGAGCCGCCGCCCGAGGTCGGCAGAACCCGGCTAAACCACCTTGACGGTATGCAGCGACTCACCCTTGAGGCGGGAGCGGCCCGCGAGGTCGGCCAGCTCGATCAACGCGCCCACGCCTGCGACCACAAAGCCGAGGTCGCGCACAAGCTCACAGCTCGCCGCGAGCGTGCCGCCGGTCGCGAGCACGTCATCCAGAATCAAGACTCGGGTGCCGGGCGCGACATCGCGCTGCATCTCGATCGTGGCCGAGCCGTACTCGAGGTCATATGAACGGGATGCCGCGGGCGCGGGCAGCTTCCCGGCCTTGCGAATCGGCACGAGACCGCAGCCGACTCGCGCCGCGACGGCGCCGGCGATCAGGAATCCGCGGGCCTCGACACCCGCGACGACGTCATACGTGCCGTTAAACGGCGCCACGAGGGCGCGCAGCGCGACGTCGAAGGCCTCGGGTTGTGCAAACAGCGGCAGCACGTCGCGGAAGAGCACTCCCGGTTCGGGGTAGTCGGGGATGCTGCCCACGTGCGCCAGCGCATCCGCAAGTTCAGCCGGTGTGGGGGCGGTGACGTGCTGAGGTGTCACCAGGTTCGTCTGCGCCACGCCTACTCCCCTTGGCCGATGCGGTGGAGCAGTTCGGTCATGCGCACGTGCACCTGCTCGATATTCGGGATGTCGTCGAGGCGCAGCGGATTGTCAGCCGAAGTCTCGAGTACGAGCGTGCCACAGCGGAAGATGCGATCGATAAATGACCGCTCGTACGCGACATTCGAGATACCGCGCAGCGGGATATCGTGGCCGCGCTTGTTGAAGATGCCGGTGCGGGTAATCACGCGACGGTCCGTGATCGTGTAGGTCGTGGTGAGCCACTTCAGCCACGGCACGAGCGCGACGGGAATGAGCACCACGACGCAGACACCCCAGATGACGTAGCTGCCGATCGGCTGCGCGTCCGGCGGCAGCAAGATCGTGCCGACGATGGCGGCGACCAGCACGAGTAGCCCGAGAAGCAACCAGCCCAAGATGCGCTTGATGTGGGTTCGAAGATGGAAGACGACGTGCTCATTTTCACCGAGCAGGCGTTGCGGGATTCCCATGTCGTCAGCGTACTCGCCGGGACCGCCGACGCTACGCTCGACACATGACGAGCTTGCGCCAATTGCAGTCCACCCTTGACGCGCTATTTCCCGAGACGGATGCCGAGCCGTGGGATGCGGTTGGCCCGGCAGCCGGCGATCCCGACGCCGAGGTAACGCGAGTGCTGCTCGCGGTCGACCCAGTTTCGGCAACCGTGGACGAGGCGCTCGAGTTTGGCGCGCAACTGCTGGTGACGCACCATCCGCTGGTACTGCGCGGCATTACAACCCTGCGCGAGGACCGTTACAAGGGTGCGCTACTCGCCCGACTCATTCGAGAGGGCTGCGCCCTGCACACCGCGCACACCAACGCCGATGTCGTTGAGACGGGCCCGACCGGCACGATCTTCGATCGCCTCGGCGTCAGTGCCGACAGCCGCCGGCCGATCGAGCCGCTCGCGAGCCGCCCGGAACGCGGCATCGGCCTCATCGGGGAGTTCGCCGAGTCCATCACCCTGCGCGAATTCGCCGAGCGGGTCGCGCGCATCATGCCGCCGACGGCAGGGGGAGTGCGCGTCGCTGGCGATCCGAAGCAACCGATTCGCCGCGTCGCCTGCTGCTCAGGCGCGGGCGATAGCCTGCTCGCGCACCCGCTCGTCACGAGCGCCGACGTCTACCTCACGTCGGACCTGCGCCATCACCCGGCTTCCGAGGCTCGCGAGCAGTCGCTGCTCGGCGGGGGACCCGCGCTCGTCGATGTCGCCCACTTCGCAAGCGAATGGCTCTGGCTCGACGGGTTGGCCGACCGCCTTCGTGCCGCGCATCCCGAACTCGAGGTGCGTGTTTCGACCCGCAACACGGATCCGTGGATGTGGCATATCCCGCAGCGCACGACATCCGCTTCAAGTCAGGGACAATAGAGAACTATGAAGGCCTCACAACAGCACCAGCTGCGCCTGCTCGAATTGGCCAATCTCGATGCCAAACGGGGCCGGCTCCAGCACACCGCCAAGCACATTCCCGAACAGCTCAGCCTCGAAAAGATTGAGGGCGAACGCCGCGCGCGCCGGGCCGCCGCGGCCCAGGCCCTCGGCGAACTCGAGGATGCGCAGGCACAGCTGCGCCGTGTCGAGTCCGACGTACAGACCGTCGTGCAGCGCCAGCACGCCGACGAGGCCCGCCTTGCGACCGCGACCACGAGCAAAGAGATCACAGCGTTCGAGACAGAGATCGCCGCGCTGAAGCGTCGCCGCGACCGACTCGAGGGCGAGCAACTCGAACTCGAGGAGCAGGTCGAGTCACTCACCGCGACGTACGAGGCCCGGCACGATGAGATGCGCACCCTCGAGGCCGAGGCGAGCGACCTCCTCGAGCGGCGCGACCTGGCCCGAGTCAACTTGCAGGTCGAGGCGAAGGAGCTGGGCACGGCGCGTCGCCTGCTGCTTGGCGGCATCCCGGCAGAGCTCGTCGCGCTCTACGAAGAAGTGCGCGGCAAGGTCGGCATCGGCGCTGCCGAGCTCGTGGGTAACGTCTCGATGGCCTCGAACGAGACCCTCGAGGTCGTGGACATGGCGAACGTGCGTCGCGCGACCGCCGACGAGGTGCTGTTCTGCCCCATGACCGGCGCGATTCTCGTGCGTACCGAGCGGTCGGACGTCTGATGCCGCGCAACCTCGTCGTTGAGGCCGACGGCGGATCTCGCGGCAACCCCGGGCCGGGCGGTTCCGGGTCGGTCATCATCGATGCCGACACCGGCGAGGTCCTCGAAACCATCTCGCGCTCGCTCGGCGTCTGCACCAACAACGTCGCCGAGTACACGGGCCTCGTGCTCGGGCTCGAAGCGGCCTACCGCATCGACCCGCAGGCACAGGTCGAGGTGCGGATGGACTCGAAGCTTGTCGTCGAGCAGATGTCTGGCCGCTGGAAGATCAAGCACCCCGACATGCAGAAGCTCGCTGCAATCGCGCGCGACCTCATCGGCTCACGGCAGGTTCGCTTCACGTGGGTACCCCGCGCGCAGAACTCCCGGGCGGATGCGGCGGCGAACGCCGCGATGGACCACCCCGCCGAGTACCAGGGCCCGAATCCCCTCGCGGGCGACTCGCTGTTCTGAGCTATGCGCCGCACGCTAGAATAGTGGGATGAGTGGGCCGGCCAGACGGTCACGTGCCGCATCACGCGGTCCGAGGAACGTCCGGGCTCCACAGAGCAGGACGGTGGGTAACGCCCACCCGGGGTAACCCGCGAGACAGTGCCACAGAAAGCAAACCGCCCGCAAGGGTAAGGGTGAAAGGGTGGGGTAAGAGCCCACCGGGGGAGCGGTGACGTTCCTCGCACGGTAAACCTCGTCCGGAGCAAGGCCAACAGGAAACGTCGACGCGGCTCGCCGAGTTTCCGGGTGTGCTGCTAGAGCGACGTGGTAACGCGCCGCCGAGATAGATGGCCGTCGGGGAGTTCGCTCCTCACAGAACCCGGCGTACCGGCCGACCCACTCAACTTCTTGGCTAGTCCCAGCCCTCCTGGGCGAGCAGGGCGGCGCCAACGATGCCCGCGTTGTTCGTCAGTTCGGCCGCGTCGATGCGAGTCGCGATCGAAATGTGCGGCAGGAAGTCGGCCGCCTGCTTCGAGATACCGCCCGAGACGATGAACAAGTCTGGCGAGAACAGCTGCTCGAGCTTGGCGAAGTACGGCGTCAGCCGATCAGTCGCCCACTCCTCGAGTGGTACGTTTTCGCGCTCACGTACCTTGGCCGAAGCGAACTTCTCGTAGTCGTCGTGACCGTCGACCGAAAGGTGGCCGAGCTCAGTGTTCGGCACCAGCTTTCCGTTGTGGATCAGCGCCGAACCGATACCAGTGCCGAGCGTGATGACAAGCAGCGAGCCCCGCGAGTCCTTCGCATGGCCGAACTTCGCCTCACCGTAGCCTGCAGCATCCGCGTCGTTGACGAGCGACACCGGCTGGCCGAGGTGCTCCGAGAATGCCGTCGCCGCGTCGAGGCCGATCCACTCGTCGGCGATGTTGGCCGCCGAGTAGGCGACGCCACGGCGCACCACCGACGGCATGCACATGCCGATGTGGTAGTGATCGTCGTTTGCCTCGTCCTGCGCGAGGATCTTGTCGCGCAATTCCGCCACGGCCGACAGCACGGCATCGATCGGGGCGCCCTCAGGGGTCTTCACCTTCTGTCGTTCGCCAACGAGCTTGCCCTTATTAAGGTTGACGAGGGCGCCCTTGATGCCGGTGCCGCCAATGTCGATGCCGATTGCGACCGGCGCGTGCTTCTTTGCCATGAGAAATAGCCTACGCAGAGTTCGACACGCGAACGCCGTATTTCCTAGAGTTCCGACGGCGGCAGCGTGAGAATTTCTGGGCCGTCCTCACGCACGACGATGGTGTGCTCAAATTGCGCGCAGCGCGACCCGTCGCGCGTCACGACCGTCCAGTCGTCGTCCCACTGCTCCCAATCTTGCGACCCCGTCACGAGCATTGGCTCGATTGTGAAGATCATGCCCGCCTGAATCACATCGTTGAAGCGATCCGTGTCGTAGTGGGGAATAATCAGGCCGGAGTGGAACGAGCGACCGACGCCGTGCCCCGTGTAGTCGCGCACCGACTCGTAGCCGAAGCGATTCGCGTACTTTTCGATCACGCGACCGATCACGTTGACCTCTCGGCCGGGCTTCGCCGCCTTGATGCCGCGCATCGTCGCCTCGTACGTGCGCTCGACGAGCAAGCGCGACTCCTCGGCCACGTCGCCAACGAGGTACATGCGATTCGTGTCGCCGTGCATCCCGTCGACGAACGCCGTGATGTCGATGTTGAGAATGTCGCCGTCCTCGAGCACCGTGTCGTCGGGGATGCCGTGGCAGATGCACTCGTTGAGCGAGGTGCAGATCGACTTCATGAAGCCACGGTAGCCAAGCGTCGACGGGTAGGCGTTGTGGCGCACGAGGAAGTCGTGGGCGAGCTCGTCGAGGCGCTCATGGGTCGTGCCGGGCACGACAAACGGCTCGAGGTATTCGAGCGCCGCGGCGGCGATGCGAGAGGCCTTGCGCACGCGGTCGATCTCTTCCTCGGTGTAGAGGTCGCCCGTGCCGTCGGGCTCGTTGGCCGTCTTCTTGCCGACGTACTCGGGACGCGGGATGCTCGCGGGAACCTTGCGTTCGGGCGTAACGGTTCCGGGGATCAACAGACCGGTTTCAGAGTTTTTCGGCATATCGTCAAGTCTATGACGGAACAACAGCCCGAATTCTGGTTCAACACCCGCACCGGCGAAGTCGAGGAGGGCAAGCAGTCGATCTCATCCGAACGACTCGGTCCCTTCCCCACCCGCGAGGACGCGGCCCACGCAAACGACAAGCTCGCCGAGAACGCCCGCAAATGGGCCGAGGAAGATGCTCGCGAAGACGAGGACTAACGCGCCCCCGAGCGCTAGCTAGTAACTCTCGTCAGCGCTCGGGTAGGTCTGCTCGTGCACGTCGGAGATGAAGTTGCCGACCGCCTGCTCGAGCTGCTCGGCGAGGTTCGCGTACTTGCGCACAAACTTTGGGCTCCGGCCCGCGGTGTACCCGAAGGCGTCGGTCCAGACCATCATCTGGCCGTCGCACTCGACGCCACCACCGACGCTGATGGTTGGAATGTCGAGGGTGCGGGTCACGCGGCCGGCAACGTCGGCGGGCACCATCTCGATCACGACCGCGAACGCGCCCGCCTCCTGCACCGCGAGCGCGTCGTCGAGCAGCTGCTGCTCAGCATCGCCTCGACCCTGGATGACGTGCCCGCCGAGGTTGTGCTCCGACTGCGGGGTGAAGCCGATGTGGCCGAGCACGGGGATGCCCGCCTCGGTGATGCGGCGAATCTGTTTGCGCATCCGCACGCCGCCCTCGAGCTTGACGCCGTGGGCACCCGCCTCCTTCATGAACCGAACTGCGGTCTGCAGCGCGTGCTCGGTTGACTCTTCGTAGGAGCCGAACGGCATGTCGGCGACGACGAAGGCGCGCTGCGTCGCACGCGTGACCGAACGCGTCATCGTGATGAGCTCGTCGACCGTGATGGGCAGGGTCGAGTCGTAGCCGAGGATCACGTTCGCGGCGGAATCGCCGACGAGCAGGAGGTCAACTCCCGCACGGTCGAACACCGTGGCTGAGGGTGCGTCGTACGCGGTGAGACCGGTGATCTTGAGGCCATCCGCTTTCGCCTTCGCAAAATGACGGGTTCGAACACGCTTCACTGGGGTCTGCTCCGACATGGTGGCCATCCTATCCCGCTCACATTCGGCCCGCGGTCTCTATGCTCATGAGTATGAGCCAGCAGCAGGATTACGTGCTCCAGACCATTGACGACAACGACATCCGCTTCGTGCGGTTGTGGTTTACGGATGTGTTGGGAACGTTGAAATCGGTAGCGCTGACGCCGGCCGAGGTCGAGGGAGCGTTCGCCGAGGGAGTCGGCTTCGACGGGTCGACGATCGAGGGTCTGACCCGGCGCACGGAGTCCGATATGCTCCTGCAGCCCGACCCCTCGACCTTCCAGCAACTCAGCTGGCACGGCGTCGAGCGCAGCGCCCGCATGTTCTGCGATCTGACGACGCCCGACGGCCAGCCCGCGCTCAGTGATCCACGCAATGTACTCCGCCGCACGCTCGAGCGAGCCGCTTCCCTCGGGTTCGACTGCTACGTGCATCCCGAGGTCGAGTTCTACGTGCTCAAAGAGATCGGCGTCGGGCCGAATGGCGTGCAGCCGATCGATAGCGCCGGCTATTTCGACAACATCTCGGGTGGCATCACGCACGCGTTCCGCGCCCGCACGGTGCGGCTGCTCGAGGAACTCGGGATCGCTGTCGAGTTCAGCCACCACGAGGGTGGACCGGGGCAGAACGAGATCGACCTACGCTACGCCGACGCGCTCACGATGGCCGACAACCTCATGACCTTCCGCACCGTCGTGCACGAGGTCGCCGCCGAGCACGGCGTGCACGCGACCTTCATGCCGAAGCCGTCGATCGACTGGCCTGGCTCGGGCATGCACACCCACATCTCGCTGTTCGAGGGCGAGACAAACGCGTTCCACGAGCCCGGCGCGCAACACCAGCTCTCGAAGACCGGCCGCCACTTCATCGCCGGCCTCCTTCGCCACGCACGCGAAATCGCCGCCGTGACGAACCAGTCGGTCAATTCCTACAAGCGGCTCTGGGGCGGCGACGAGGCGCCGAGCTACGTTTGCTGGGGACACAACAACTCGTCGGCGCTCGTGCGGGTGCCGACCTACAAGCCGAACAAGTCTCGCTCCGCACGGGTCGAGTACCGTGCGATCGACTCCGCCGCGAATCCCTACCTCTCCTTCGCCGTGCTCATCGAAGCCGGTCTGCGCGGCATCGAGGGAGAGTACGAGGTGCCGGAGGAGATCGACGGCGACCTGCGCGACCTTTCGATGCGTGAACGCCACGTGCTCGGGTACGACGACCTGCCCCACGACCTCGACGAGGCCCTCCTCATTGCCGAGCAGTCCGAGCTCGTCGCGAACACCCTGGGCGAGCAGTTGTTCGAGTTCTTCCTCGAGAACAAGCGCAACGAGTGGAAGGCCTTCCGTCGGCAGGTCACCGACTACGAGCTCCGCGAGGGGCTCGGGCTCTAAAGCATGCGCGAGGGCATTCGCACCCGAATTCTGCGGGCGGGTTTCCGAGATTCACAGGGCGCCGCCGAGATGCTCACCGAGCTCGGCGGTGTGCTCGACCTCGGCGACACGGTCGTGCTGTCGCTCTTCGAGCCGTTCGATCCCGAGCCCGAGGTCGCGTTGCGCGAGCTCATTTCGCTGTTCGAGCATCAGCCCGAGCTCGCCGCGGCCTGGCGGGATGACCTCGCCAAGCTGCGCTCGGTGGTCTCGCTGTTCGCGAGCTCAAGCCGCCTCGTCGAACTCGTGCGCCGACACCCCGACGTCGTCGACGAGGTGCATGCCGAGTCACACGAATTGCCGTCAACCTCGGGGATGCGCACCCGCATGCTTGAGGCGGTGGCGGGCTTCGAGGGTGAGGACGCGACCGCGCGGCTGCGCTTGCGCTACCGCGTCGAGCTCGCGAAGATCGCCCTCTATGATTTGCGACTCCCGCAGCCAGCGGTATCGCTGCATCGCATCGGCGAAGCGCTCGCCGACCTCGCATCGGTCACCATCGACGTGGCCCTGATGCTCTCGCGAGACGAGCTCAGTGCGCCGCCGAGCGGTTTCGGTCGCTTCCCCGCCGAAGAGGTCGACAACGTGCGCCTCGCCGTCATCGGCATGGGCAAGTGCGGCGCCCGCGAGCTCAACTACATCTCCGATATCGACGTCATGTTCGTCGCCGAGCCGGCCGCCGACAGCGAGCTCTCGGTGCCGAGGGCGATCGAGATCGCCACCCGGCTGGCCTCGACGATGATGCACATCCTGATGGACTACGCCGTCGAGCCACCGCTTTGGGAGGTCGACGCGAACCTTCGCCCCGAGGGTAAGGACGGCGCGCTCGTGCGCACGCTCGACAGCTACCTGAACTATTACCATCGGTGGGCCGAGAACTGGGAGTTCATGGCCTTGCTCAAGGCTCGCCCCATCGCGGGCGACCTCGACCTGGGCGAGCGCTTCGTCGATGCCGTGGCTCCCCTCGTGTGGAACGCGGGCGACCGCGACAACTTCGTGCTCGGCGTCCAGCGCATGCGCAAGCGCGTCATTGATCACATCCCGCGCTCTGAGGTGCAACGCGAACTCAAGCTCGGACCGGGTGGCCTCCGCGACGTCGAGTTCCCGGTGCAGCTGTTGCAGATCGTGCACGGACAGGTCGACGAACACCTGCGAGTGCGGAGCACCCTCGACGCCATCAACGCGCTCACGGCCGAGGGACACATCGGTCGTGACGATGCCGCCCAGTTCGCGAACGACTACCGCTTCCTGCGCCTCCTCGAACATCGTGTGCAGCTGCGCGACCTCAAGCGCACTCACCTTGTGCCCGACGATCCGGCCGCGCTGCGGGCTCTCGCGCGCGGCTCGCGCATCGGCAGCGTCGAGGTGCTCAAGCGCGAACTCGAGGAGGTTCGCCGGCGGGTGCGACAGTTGCACGAGAAGCTCTTCTTCAGGCCCCTCGTGACCGCCGCGGCCCACCTCAGCGCCGACCAGTTCCATCTCGCCGACGACCGCGTGCTCGTGCGCCTGCGTGCGATCGGCTACCGCGACCCGCGGGGTGCGCTCGGGCACATCCAAGCCCTCACGCAGGGCGTGTCTCGGCGTGCGACGATGCAGCGCAACCTGCTGCCGGTGCTGCTGGAGTGGCTCGCTGAGGGAACGAACCCCGACCAAGGTCTACTGGCGTTCCGCAAGCTGTCCGAGCAGAACGGCGAGGCCTCGTGGTACTTGCGGCTGCTGCGTGACTCAAACCTTGCTGCCCGCCGGCTCTGCGAAGTACTCGCCAACAGCGCGTTCTGCGCCACCTTCCTCGAGCTCTTCCCCGAGGCGGTGAAGTGGCTCGATTCGGATGCGCAGCTCAAACCACGCTCGCTCGAAGACCTCCAGGCGGAGTTCGTCGGCGCGCTGAAGCGTCATAACGATGACGTGCGGCTCGGGCGCATCCTGCGAGGCCTACGGCGCCGTGAAATGCTGCGCCTCGCCCTCGCCGCCGTGCTCAGCGTCGACTCGGTCGACGAGATTGCTGAGGGCCTCACCGTGATCGGCGAGTTCGCGATCGGCGGGGCGCTCGCCGCAGCACGTCAGATCGACGACCGACACTACCCGCCGTTTGCGGTCATTGGTATGGGGCGATTCGGCGGTGCCGAACTTGGCTTCGGCAGCGACCTCGATGTGCTCTATGTGTATGGCACCGACGGCTTCGTGGGGGATAACCCCGCCGGAGCCGCGCGCACCCTCGTGCGTCGCGTGCAGGAGCTCCTCGAGGACGCCCGCCTGCCCATCGACCTGGATGCGGATCTCCGACCCGAGGGCAAGAGCGGCGAGCTCGTTCGGTCGCTCACTGCGTATCAGAACTATTACTCGAAGTGGTCGCTCGGTTGGGAGGCCCAGGCGCTGCTTCGCGCCCGCGGAGTGGCCGGCGACGACAGTCTCATTGCGGGCTTCACCGAGATTGCCGACGCCACTCGCTACCGTTCGTCGGGGCTCGCGTCAAAGGAACTCATTGAGATCCGCCGCATCAAAGCGCGGATGGAGGACGAACGGCTGCCTCGGGGCGTCGATCCGAAACGCCACCTCAAGCTCGGCCGAGGCTCGCTCAGCGATGTCGAGTGGCTCGTGCAGACGCTGCAGCTCGACCGCGGCCACGACATTCCCGAGCTGCGCACAACGTCAACGCTGACCGCGCTTCGAGTCGCCACCGAGCACGGAATTCTCGGCCACCAGGACGCCGAGACCCTTCGTGCGGCGTGGCTGCTCGCAAGTCGCGTGCGTTCCGGCGTGCTGCTCTACTCGAATTCGCAAACCGATGTGTTGCCCGGCGACTCGGTGGCGCTCGAGGGCGTCGCACGGTTGCTCGGCTACGAGCCCGGAAGCGGCGTGGAACTCGAGAACGACTACCTCAACGCAACCCGGCGCGCGCGCGGCGTGTTCGAGCGCATCTTCTACGGCGACTGACGGGCCCGTCCTCGACGGTACCTAGAGCACCGTCGTGCCGAACAGCATGCCGACAACGAACGTCGCGGCGAGGGCGATGACGCCACCGATGCAGGTACGCACGATCGCGCGCAAGCGGTTCGCACCGCCGATCCAAGCCGCGATCGAGCCGGTGACGCCGAGCGCCACGATGGTCGCGGCGAAGGTGACGGGGATGTTCAGGGTTGTGGGGAGGAACAGAATCGTGAGCATCGGCAGAATCGCGCCGACGAAGAACGACAGGGCCGACGCGAGCGCCGCCTGCCAGGGGTTGACCACGTCATCCTCCGAAATGTTGAGTTCGAGCGACAGGTGCGCCTTCAGCGCATCCCGCTCGGTCATCTCTTTCGCGACCTGCGCGGCGGTGTTGCGGCTCAGGCCCTGATTTTCGTAGAGGCCGACGAGCTCCTCAAGCTCGCCTTCGGGGTCTTCGCGGAGTTCCTCGCGTTCCTTTTCAATCAGCGCGTTCTCCGAGTCGCGCTGGCTTGAGACCGAGACGTATTCGCCCAGGGCCATCGAGATCGCCCCACCCACAACCGCGGCCGCGCCGGCAAGGAGCACCGGCGTGAACTGGTTTGTGGCGCTCGCGACGCCAACGACCACGGCGGCGGTCGAGACGATGCCGTCGTTGGCCCCGAGCACGCCGGCGCGTAGCCAGTTGAGCCGCTGGGCGAGCCCCGTGATCTGATGCGGTTCGGCTCGCTGTGCCTCGTGCCCGGTGCTGCTCGTCATACTGCCAATCGTAGGCGCAACCACCGACACCGGAAACGCCGACGGGGCAAAGCGCAGTGCGCTTCGCCCCGTCGTAACTGACTCGCTTACTAGCAGCCGAAGGTGAGGTCGAACTCGTAGGGGTGGGGGCGTGCCGCGAGCGGCGCCACCTCGGTCTCGAACTTGTAGTCGATCCAGGTGCGGATCAGGTCCTCGTCGAACACATTGCCCTTGAGCAGGAACTCGTGGTCGGCCTCGAGCGCGCGCAGCGACTCGACGAGCGAGGTCGAGAGCTGCGGAATGCTCTTGGCTTCCTCCGGCGGAAGCTCGTAGAGATCCTTGTCGATCGGCTCGTGCGGCTCGATGCGGTTCTGGATACCGTCGAGGCCCGCCATGAGCTGTGCGGCGAACGCGAGGTACGGGTTCGATGAGGCGTCAGGTGCGCGGAATTCGATGCGCTTCGCCTTCGGGTTCGTGCCCGTGATCGGGATGCGGATGGCCGCCGAGCGGTTACCCGCCGAGTAGACGAGGTTGATCGGCGCCTCGTAGCCCTTTACCAGGCGGTGATACGAGTTCGCGCTCGGGTTCGTGAACGCGGCGAGGGCGTTCGCGTGCTTGAGGATACCGCCGATGTACCAGCGTGCCGTGTCCGAAAGCGAGCCATAGCCGGCCTCGTCGTAGAACAGCGGAGTACCCTCGCTCCAGAGCGACTGGTGGGTGTGCATGCCCGAACCGTTGTCGCCGAAGAGCGGCTTCGGCATGAACGTGGCGACGTGACCCCAGTCGTTCGCGACACCCTTTACGAGGTACTTGAACTTGAGGATGTCGTCGGCCGCGTGCACGAGCGTGTTGAACTTGTAGTTGATCTCCTGCTGACCGCCGGTACCAACCTCGTGGTGGGCGCGCTCGACCTCAAGGCCGGCGTTGATCAGCTCGAGGGTGATGGCGTCGCGCAGGTCGGCGGTCTTGTCGACCGGCGAGACGGGGAAGTAGCCGCCCTTGTAGCCGGTCTTGTTGCCGAGGTTGCCGCCCTCTTCTTCGCGCGCGGTGTTCCACGCGCCCTCGATCGAGTCGACCTGGTAGTAGCTACGGTTCGGTGCGACCTCGTGGCGGACGTCGTCGAAGATGTAGAACTCCGCCTCGGGGGCGAAGAACGCGGTGTCGGCGATGCCGGTGGAGGCGAGGTACTTCTCAGCCTTCTTCGCGGTCTGGCGCGGGTCGCGCGCGTAGATCTCGCCGGTGCGCGGGTTGTAGATGTCGAAGATCATCACGAGCGTCGGCTCGGCCCGGAACGGATCGAGGTAGGCCGTGGTTACGTCGGGGATGAGCTGCATGTCCGACTCGTTGATCGAGGCGAAGCCCTGAATCGAGGAGCCGTCAAACAACTGACCGTCGGTAAAGAAGTCTTCGTCGACCGTGCTCGCTGGGATGTTGAAGTGCTGCTGCACGCCCGGCAGATCTGTGAAGCGGATGTCGAGGAATGCGACGCCCTGCTCCTTAATAAATTCCAGCACTTCGGACGGTGTTTTGAACATATCGCTCCATCTCGGGAGATTAACAAGGGTCTGCGGGCTGGTTTCATACTACGCGGCATCGACTGTGCGGCTGTCGCGCCTTCCCGCAAAAACCGTCGGAGACGGATCGATAGGATTGAGTTGTGCCACGAAATTCCTCCCCGAACGCCGAACCCGACCGCCACTATCAGGGGGAGCGCCTCGGCCTCCCCGAAGCAGGCCCGGGCTCGATGGCGGGCTTCGGCCGCCGACTGGCCGGACTCGCGATCGACTGGGGCGTCGCGGTGGCGATCGCCTACTTCGCGTTCGATTACAACCCCGTCGCCATCATGGGCATCTTCATCGGGCTGTCTTGGCTCGGCATCGCCCTGCTCGGTGGCTCGCTGGGACACCTGCTGTGCGGCATGCGCCTGAATACAGTCGCGCGCGCCACCCCGGGTTGGTGGCGCCCACTTGTACGTCAGGTGCTGGTGATGCTCGTCCTGCCTCCGCTCGTTGCAGATGAGGACGGTCGTGGCATGCACGATGTCCTGACTGGACTCGTGCTGCGCCGCTACGTGCGGTCTTAGCGCATCTGCGACCGCGAAGGACGAATCTTCGAGGGGTCCATGCCCTTCGGAATCGGCAGCTCGGACTTCGAGAGCGACTGCAGGCGAGCATCCACGGCGAGAATCTCGTCGCGACGGAGCTTGTTCGGCAGGCGCTTCACTTCGCGCTTCAGCTTGCCGAGTGAGACACCGCCCTGACCCACGAGGATGTGGTGGACAGTGACGGTCGGAACGACGCGCTGCACCTTGCGACGCTCATCGGCGAGCAGCTTCTTCGAGGCGGCATTGTCGGCCTCGGTGAACAGGATGACGCCGGGCTTGCCGACGGCTCGGAAGATGACGTCCTGCGTGCGGGGGTTGAACGCGACGGGCATGTCGCTGGTGCGCCAGGTGCCGCGCAGACTCGACTGCAACACGGCGCCGGTGGCGCCCTGGCGGCCCTCAAGCTGCGAGTAGGCGACCTTCTCGGCGCGGTTGTTCAGCACGAACATGAACAGCATGAGGCCGAACAGCAGGCCGAGGATCATGAAGATGATCCACATGATCCAGTTGTCGCGGTACATGAAGAAGCACAGGAAGAACGCCGCGAGAATCGGCAGCACCGCCGCAGTGATCATCAGTGCGACGCCGGGCTTGTCGTACTTCGCCGTCATCTTCACAACGTCGATGATTTGACGGAAGCGACCGGGCTCCTTGGTGCTCGATTCAGAGGATTTAGCCATAGTTCACCTAGGATACCCGCCCCGCGCCATCCACAGGATTCGATCCGACGAACGTTATCCACAATTTCCCTCGGTCAGCCGTTCGCTCGGCAAGTTCGCGTCGCACAATGCCCGATATGCGCCCACAACACCGCCCCGAGTCCGAGACCGCACCTGCCATCGGGTCCACCGTGGCGGGCTGGCGGCTGGTTCGGCCGCTGCCCCAGGAGATCCCCGGTGTGCTGAGCTTTGTCGCCGTGGCCGAACGCACCCCAGAGGGGGCCGCCTCGAGCAACCACTGGGTCGGGTTCTCCGTCGAGCAACCCGAGCCCCTCATGCACCGTCGCCTCAATATCGCCACCGATGATGCCTCGGCGACACGGTTGAGCCGCGACGCGCGCACTCGGCATCGACACGGCGGTGACTTCGTGCGACCGTACTTCGAACTGCTCAGCGATGGGCATCGCCGGTTGACCGTGGGGGAGTTAGTGCAGGACTCGAGCTTTGCGGCGCTCGTGTCGCGCGAAGTTGAGCTGCCGCCTGGCGCAGTGGTCACCCTCGCGGTGCCGGTGCTCGAATCGGTCGCCCAGGCGCATCGGCGTGGATTTACCCACGGGGCGCTCGCGCTCACCGCCTGCCGAATCGACAGCAGCGGCAAACCGTGGGTCGAGGAATGGTCGGCGAGCGTCGATCTCGATGACTTGAGCGGGATGCGCCGCGACCTCGCAATCCAGGATGACCTGCGGGGTCTTGGTCGCCTCTGCGACGCGCTACTCGCCCATTCGAGCGGCGAGGCGAGCGGGCAGGTTCGCGAGCTGGTCGCCGCGCTCGCCCAGGGAGCCCCGGTAGCCGACCCGATTCCACGCCTCGTTGATGCGCTGTTTGCCTGGGCACCGCCTGCGGCGCTCGCCGTTGCGGCACCCGTCGCGCATCACGTCGAGCCTGGGCAACTATCGGAACGACCGGCTCGGCCTGCAAAAGACCACGCCGGGTCGGTAGATGACGACCCGCTCATCGAAGCGCAGCCCAGTCAACGTCGCGGGGGTGTGACGGCGTCGATGGCCGTCGGGTGGCGGCTCATCGCCATGCGCGCGAGCGGAATTCGCCCGGCTGTCTGGCTCGGCCTGGTCGGTGCCGGCTGCGCGGTCGCGGTGGTTTCCCCGCTCCTGTAAGCGTTGCCGCTGCTGCTTATACAAATGGGCGGGCACGCAGCCAGTTCGCTGCACGCCCGCCCATTCACTCGCCAGTGACTAAATGCCGAGGTTGCCCTCGAACGCGCCCTCTTCGAGGCGCTGCTTGACCTGCGTCAGGTAACGGGCCGCGTCGGCGCCGTCGATGATGCGGTGGTCGTAGCTGAGCGCGAGGTACACCATCGAACGAATCGCGATGCTCTCGGTGCCGTCGGCCGTCTTGACGACCGTCGGGCGCTTCACGACCGCGCCGGTGCCGAGGATGGCCTCCTGCGGCAGGAACACGACCGGGGTGTCGAACAGCGCACCGCGCGAGCCCGTGTTCGTCACCGTGAAGGTGCCGCCGGCAAGCTCGTCGGGGAGCAGCTTGTTGTCACGCGTGCGCGTCGCGAGGTCGTCGATCGACTTCGCGAGCTCGGCGATGTTCAGACCGCCAGCGTTCTTAATCACCGGGGTGAGCAAACCACGCTCGGTGTCGACCGCAATCGACACGTTCTCGCCCTCGGGGTAGACGATCTCGTCACCCTGAACGGTCGAGTTGATGATCGGGTAGGACTGCAGGCCCTCGATCGCGGCGAGCGTGAAGAACGGCAGGAAGGAAAGCTTCGAGCCGGTCTTCTCGAGGAACTCGTTCTTCTTCGCCGCGCGGAGGTTGGCAACGCGGGTCACGTCGACCTCAATCACCGTGGTGAGCTGCGCCGTCGTGGTCATCGACTCAACGGCACGCTGCGAAACAACCTTGCGCAGGCGCGACATCTTCGCGCTCGTGCCGCGCAGTGGCGACACCTCGTGCGGGGTGGCCTCGGTCGGCACACCGGCGGAGGCTGCGGGCGCGGCCGCAGTAGCGGCCGCCGGTGCCTGCGACTTCGCGGCCTCGAGCACGTCTTCCTTGCGGATGCGTCCGCCGACGCCCGAGCCAGTGATCTGGGTCAGATCGACACCATGCTCCGCAGCGAGCTTGCGCACGATCGGAGTCACATAGCGGGGGTCGCTCTTCGTCTCAGGGCGCTGCGGGGCAGCGGGGGCCTTCGGCGCCGCGGGAGCAGCCTGGGTTGCGGGGGCAGCAGGGGCAGCCGGTGCGGCAGGCGCCTCAGCCTTGGGTGCTTCGGCAGCGGGCTCAGCAGCAGCCGGAGCCTCAGCAGCCGGGGCTGCCGCGCCGTCGCCGATGCGTGCGAGCACGGCACCAACCTCGACGGTCTCGTCCTCCTGGACGAGAATTTCCTGCACCGTGCCGGCGAACGGCGACGGAACCTCAGTGTCCACCTTGTCGGTCGACACCTCGAGCAGCGCCTCGTCAACCTCAACGGTCTCGCCAACCTGCTTCAGCCACCGAGTGACCGTACCCTCAGTGACGCTCTCACCGAGGGCGGGAAGCGTCACGTCCTGGCCAGCGCCACCGGTCACCGGGGCGGCGGCGGGGGCTTCGGCCTCGGCGGGTGCCGGTGCCTCTTCAACGGGAGCGGCTTCCTCAGCGGCGGCTTCCTCAGCGGGGGCTTCCTCTGTGGCGGGGGCGGGTGCCTCGGCCGGGGCCTCGGCGACTGCGCCGTCGCCGATGCGTGCGAGCACGGCACCAACCTCGACGGTCTCGTCCTCCTGGACGAGAATTTCCTGCACCGTGCCGGCGAACGGCGACGGAACCTCAGTGTCCACCTTGTCGGTCGACACCTCGAGCAGCGCCTCGTCAACCTCAACGGTCTCGCCAACCTGCTTCAGCCACCGAGTGACCGTACCCTCAGTGACGCTCTCACCGAGGGCGGGAAGCGTTACATCCTGGCTCATTAACTTCTCCTAAAAGTGTTTCGACTCGTGTGACTAGATCGCGTGCAGCGGACGACCGGCGAGCGCCATCATCGCTTCGCCGATGGTCTCGCCCTGGGTCGGGTGCGCGTGGACCAGCTGAGCGACGTCTTCGGGGTAGGCATCCCAGTTGACGATGAGCTGCGCCTCACCGACGAGTTCGCCGACGCGGGCACCGATCATGTGGATGCCGACGACGGGGCCGTCGTTCACGCGGATCGCCTTGACAAAGCCGGCGGTGCCGAGGATCGAGCTCTTGGCGTTGCCCGCGAGGTTGTACTCATAAGCGGTGATGTTGTCGGCGCCGTACTCTTCGGCTGCCTTCTTCTCGGAGAGACCCACCGAAGCGACCTGCGGCTCACAGTACGTAACCTTGGGCACGTTCTTGTCTTCGACGAGCACCGGGCTCTGTCCCGCGATCTGCTCGGCGACAAAGATGCCGTGCTGGTAGCTGCGGTGCGCGAGCTGGAGGCCCGGCGTGATGTCGCCGATCGCGTAGACGCCGGGAACGTTGGTCTCTAGCTTGTCGTTGACGAGCACGAAGCCGCGGTCGGTCTCGACGCCAACCTCTTCGAGGCCGATGTTCTGCGTCACGGGGCCACGGCCGATCGCGACGAGGAGCACGTCGCCGTCGATGGTCTCGCCACCCTTGTCGGTCTTGACGTGCACGCCGTACTCGTCCTGCGTGACCGACTCAAACTTCGTGCTGAGCTGGAAGTTGATGCCGCGCTTCTTGTAAGCGCGCTCGAGTGCCTTCGAAATCGCCTCGTCCTCTGCGGGAGCGAGGTGAGGCAGGCCCTCGATGATGGTGACTTCAGCGCCGAGTGCGCGCCAGAGGCTCGCGAACTCAAGGCCGATCACGCCGCCGCCGAGCACGACCGCGCGCTGCGGCACCCAGTCCATCAGCAGCGCCTGATCGCTCGTGATCACGTTGCCGGTGATTTCGAGGCCGGGGATGCTCCGCGAGAACGAGCCGGTCGCGAGCACGACGTTCTTGGCGATGAGCTTGTCGTCGCCAACCTGCACCGTCTTGGCGTCAACGAGGCGACCCTCGCCCGCGAAGACGTCGATCTTCTTCGCCTTGAGCAGTCCCTGCAGGCCCTTGAACTTGCCCGAGACGATGCCGTCGCGGAACGCCGCGATCTTGGCGCCATCAATGCCCTCGAGCTTGAGGTTGACGCCGAGTCGGGCACCATCCTCAACCGCATCGGCAACCTCACCGGCGTGGAGAATGGCCTTGGTGGGCACACAACCGCGGTGGAGGCACGTGCCGCCGAGCTTGTCCTTCTCGACGAGGGCAACCGTCTGTCCCAGCTGCTTGGCACGAATAGCGGCGGCGTAGCCTGCGCTACCGCCACCAAGGACTACGAGGTCGAAATTGTGATCGGCCACTCGGAAAGCTCCTTTGAAGTTTGGATGGGGATCCCAGCACGAGATCTGGACAGGCCTGCAGGGATCTTGCAGACACAACCTTTTCCAGAGTACACCCGCGAGTTACCGACTAATTCAGTGTCGACAGCAGTTCTACGAGGGTGCGCACGGGCACTCCGGTCGCACCCTTAGCGACGTAGCCGTAGGGGGCTTTCGTCTCGGCCGGGCCGGCGATGTCGAAGTGCAGCCAAGGGATGTCATTGCCTTCGTCGTCGATGCCGATGAAGCGCTGCAGGAAGGCGCCGGCGAACAGCATGCCGCCCGAGCGGTCGCCCGGCTTTGAGTTGACGATGTCGGCGATGTTCGACTCGAGCTTCTCGTCGAACTCCTCCGGAATCGGCATCGCCCACACGGGCTCGCCGACGGTCTTGCCAGCGGCAAGTGCGCGGTCGCGCCACTCCTCTTCGTTGCCGAGGAGACCCGTGGTGCGGTCGCCGAGCGCGACCACCTGGGCGCCGGTCAGCGTGGCAATGTCGATGATGAGGTCGGGCTGCTGCTCCGAAGCGAGCGAGAGTCCGTCGCTGAGCACGAGGCGACCCTCAGCATCCGTGTTCGTGACCTCGACCGTCACGCCCGAGTGCGTCGTGAGCACGTCGTCGGGCTTGATCGCGCTGCCCGAGGGCATGTTTTCGGCGAGCATGCACCAACCGCTCACATGCACCGGCAGGCCGAGCGACGCTGCGGCGCGAATCGTGCCGACGACCGAAGCTGCTCCACCCATGTCGAACTTCATGCCAACCATCGACGCGGCCGGCTTGATCGATAGACCGCCCGAGTCGAAGGTGATGCCCTTGCCGACGAGCGCGATGTGCGCCACGGCGTCCTCGGGCTCGTACTCGAGGTGCACGATGCGCGGCGAGTTCACCGAACCGGCGCCGACGCCGAGCACGCCGCCGCAGCCCTCGTCGATGAGTCGCTGCTCGTCCCAGACCTCGACTACGACGCTCTCGTCGTCGAACAGGTCGACCACCGCATCGGCGAAGTCCTCAGGCACGAGCGCGCTCGGGGGAGTGTTGACGAGGTCACGAGTGAGCACGACGGCGTCGGTGATCGAGGTCACGCGCTGCTCGATGTCATCGGTCGTGCCGGTGGCGTTCACCTGCTGCGCATCGATGACCCCTTCGTCGGTCGACTTGAAGCGGTCGTAGCGGTAGCCGCCGAGCACGTGGCCCGTCAGCAGCGCCTCGAGCTCAGCATCGGTCGGCTCGACAAGGTCGTAGACGACGCTTGCCGCCTTGATCAGCGTGCGCGCTGCGGTGCCCGCAGCGCGGCGCAGCGCCTCCTCGTCGCGGCTGTCGCCGATGCCGATGAGCAGCGCGGCAGCTTCGCCGTCCTCGTCATCGGTGGCGACCAGGATGCGCGTGCTCTGGCCGGTCGTCCCGGTCACGCCGAGTTGCTCGAGGCGGTCGGCGTCGAGGCCGAGGTCTGCGGAAGTCAGAGGTTCCGGAACATCGCCCTTGCGCACCGGAATCACGGTGACGACATCGGAGGAATAGGGCTCGAGATCAATACGAATTTCAGCAGACGTCATGGGCACGAGCCTACGCCGAGGAAACTGGGGGAGGGCGTAGCATTGAAGCCATGCTCTCTGATCCCTCGATGTACCGTCCTGGCGAGGCATGGCATGAAATTCCTCCCGGCCTGCCACTCGTGGCGCTGCTCTCGGGGTATAGGGATGCCGGGCAGACGGTGCGCCAAGGAATCGAGGCGCTGCTCTCGCAAGACGAGGGACGCATCGTCGCCTCGTTCGACGCTGACCAGCTGCTCGACTATCGGGCGCGGCGCCCAGTGGTGAAGCTCGAGTCGAACCGCGTCACCGAGTACCGCGTGCCGCGTCTCGACCTGCGGCTGCTCAACGATTCGCTCGGGCAGCCGTTCCTTCTGCTGAGCGGCTTCGAGCCCGACTTTCGATGGGACCAGTTCACCGGCGACCTCCTTCGTCTGCATGCCCACTTCATGGTGTCGAGTACTACCTGGGCACATTCGATCCCAATGCCCGTGCCACACACGCGCCCAGCGCGACTCGCGGTCACCGGCAACCGCGACGAGTTCATCGAGAACAACTCGGTGTGGCAGACGAATATCGAGGCGCCCGCACACGCCCTCCACGAGCTCGAGTTCGAGCTCACGGCGAGCGACGAGCCGGTCGTCGACCTCGTCGTGCTGGTGCCCCATTACCTCGCCGATTCCAGCGTGCCGGCCGGCGCCATGAAGCTCCTCGAAGGCATCGGGAGCGCGGCTGGCGTCATGATCGACACCGAGCAGCTGCGCGAGCGCGACCGCGTGTTCCGCACCGACGTCGACGCCCAGATCGCCGAGAACGAAGAAATGCAGCGCCTCATTCAGGCGCTTGAAACCCAATACGACGGCGTGGTGCGCGGCACGCCCCGTGAAAATCCATTTGCCGACGCCGATGGCGAAATGCCGAGCGCCGACGACATCGCCAACGAACTCGAGCGCTACCTCTCAGCGCGCCGGAAGCCCAACGAAACGTAATGTCCACGGACACCCCAAACACCCAGTCGCTCAGCCTGATCCCACCCCGCCTTCCCGGCATCATCTTCACCCTCGCGCTCGTCGCGTACATCGTCGCGGTGACCCAGCGCAGCTCGCTCGGCGTCGCCGGCGTCGACGCGATTGCCCGATTCGATGCGTCGGCCACCGCGCTATCGACGCTCGCGGTCATGCAGGTCGTCGTGTACGCCGCCGCGCAGATTCCCGTCGGCATGCTGCTCGACCGCTTCGGCCCCTCGCGCCTGATCATTAGCGGCGCTGCGCTGATGGCGGTCGGCCAGGTGATCGTCGCGGTCGCGCCTTCGATCGAGGTGGCCGTCGTAGGGCGCATCCTCGTCGGTCTCGGCGACGCGGCAACCTTCGTGAGCGGACTGCGCATCATCTCGGCATGGTTCCGGCCCCGCAAGGTGCCGGTCATGCAGCAATGGTTGGGTAACCTCGGCCAACTCGGTCAGTTCATCTCGGCTGTGCCGTTCTCGACGTTGCTCCACCTCAGCGAGTGGACGGTCGCCTTCCTCACCACCGCATCCCTCTCGGTGATCGTCGTCGTCGCGGCGATTGCGGGGCTGAAGGATGTGCCCGGCTCGCGCTTCGGCGGTCAGCCAATGTCGCTTGCCGGCGCGTTCAGCACGCTCGGCGCGGCGTTCGGCCGACCCGGTACACGCCTCGGGTTCTGGTCGCACTTCACGACGCAGTTCCCGGGCAACGTGTTCGGCTTGCTCTGGGGGTACCCCCTCATGGTGCAGGGGCTCGGCTACGCGCCCCAGCTCGCCTCCACCCTGCTCATCCTGCCGGTCGTGGTCGGCATGTTCGTCGGCCCGGTGATTGGGCTGCTGACCGCTCGCTTCCCGCTGCGGCGTTCGAACCTCGTGATCGGCATCGCGATCACGAGCGCGATCTTCTGGTCTCTCCTGTTGCTCTGGCCAGGCCAGCCGCCCCTGTGGTTCTACATCCTCGTGCTCGTGGTTACCGGCGCTGCCACCACCGGCTCGAACATCGGCTTCGACTTTGCGCGAACCTTCAACCCCTCATCGAGCTACGGTTCGGCCTCCGGCATCGTGAACGTCGGCGGGTTCACCGCCAGCGCAATCGCGTTCCTGACGATTGGCCTCGGCATCGACGCGGTCACCGGCGGCGCCGAGCCAACGTGGGACGCTTTTCGCGTCGCGATGTGGACTTTCCCCGTCCTGACAGTGATCGGCATCGCCGCGCTGCTCCACGTCCGCGGCAAGACCCGCAACCGGATGGCCGCGGAAGAGGGCGTCGTGGTCGCGCCGCTGTGGCGTGCTCTGGCCCGCCGGATGCGCCGTCGAGGAGACACATGGGAATAGTTCGGGCTCCGCGCGTGTACCATTTACTATCTGCCCCAATCTATTCCGCCTCGGCGGGACTTGACTTGGGCATTCGTTTTGCCCGCACCACTTGAGGGGGTCCGTAATGGCAGCAGGAGCAACGCCGAACGTGACGGCCGCACGTTCGAAGGAAGAGCTTTCCGCGCTCAAGGTCGCAGACCTGCGCGCGATTGCGAAGGAAATTGGCCTGACCGGCGCCTCGACGCTGAAGAAGGATGACCTCGTCGGTGCCATCATTGCGCACGAGGGCGGCGCCCCAGCGTCGGCCGCCGCGCCGAAGAAGGCGCCGGCGAAGAAGACGGCCGCGAAGAAGGCAACGCCCGCCGACGGTGACGAGCACATCGTGGTCGACCTCGACGAAGACCACGAGGTCGATGAGAAGGACATCGAGACCTCGACCGACGACGAAGAGCACGCCGAGAAGGACGAAGACCCAGACCTCGGCAAGCGCGATGACAAGAGCGAGGATCCCGAGGAGGACGCCATCAAGGCGGAGTCCGCGGTGAAGGCCGCCGGCGCCCTCGTACTCAAGAACACCGACGATGACGACACCCCGGTCTACTCGGGCACCATCACGGGTGCCACCGCCGACCCCGTCAAGGACTACCTGAAGCAGATCGGTAAGGTGCCGCTGCTCGACGCCGCCGAAGAAGTCGACCTCGCAATGCGCATCGAGGCGGGCCTGTACGCCGAGGACAAGCTCCTTCGTCAGCCCGACATCGAGGCCAAGCTCAAGCGCGAGCTCAAGTGGATCGTCCGCGACGGCAAGCGCGCAAAGAGCCACCTGCTCGGCGCCAACCTTCGACTCGTCGTCTCGCTTGCGAAGCGCTACACGGGTCGCGGCATGCAGTTCCTCGACCTGATCCAAGAGGGCAACCTGGGTCTCATCCGTGCGGTCGAGAAGTTCGACTACACGAAGGGCTTCAAGTTCTCGACCTACGCGACCTGGTGGATCCGTCAGGCCATCACGCGCGCGATGGCCGACCAGGCCCGCACCATCCGCATCCCGGTGCACATGGTGGAGGTCATCAACAAGCTCGCCCGCGTGCAGCGACAGATGCTGCAGGACCTCGGTCGCGAACCCACTCCGGAAGAGCTCGCGCACGAACTCGACATGACGCCCGAAAAGGTCGTCGAGGTGCAGAAGTACGGCCGCGAGCCGATTTCGCTGCACACGCCCCTCGGCGAGGACGGTGACTCGGAGTTCGGTGACCTCATTGAGGACACCGAGGCGGTCGTGCCGGCCGACGCCGTGAGCTTCACGATGCTGCAGCGTCAGCTCGAGTCGCTGCTCGACTCGCTCTCCGAACGCGAGGCCGGCGTAATTCGCATGCGCTTCGGCCTCGGTGACGGCATGCCAAAGACGCTCGACCAGATCGGCGAGACGTTCGGGGTGACGCGTGAGCGCATCCGCCAGATCGAATCCAAGACCATGGCGAAGCTCCGCCACCCGTCGCGTTCGCAGTCGCTGCGCGACTACCTCGAGTAAGGAGACGCGTATGCAGGCGAATGATGGCAAGGCCCTGACCTCGACGGTCGACGGCACCGACTACCACCGCATCCCGATCAAGACTCGCGTGGTCATGCCGGGTGACGACCTCCACGAGGTCGTGCGCACGTACGCCGCCGACGAGGTGCAGGACGGCGACGTGCTGTTCATCACCGAGAAGATCGTGGCGATCACCCAGGGACGTTCGATGTTGACCAGCGACATCAAGCCGCGCCCGCTCGCGAACTTCCTCGCCAAGTACGTCACCAAGACGCCCTACGGCATCGGCCTCGGCATGCCCGAGACCATGGAAATGGCGCTGCGCGAATGCGGTACCCCGCGCATCCTGCTCGCCTCGGGTGTCGCCGCGGTGACCAAGGCGTTCGGCCGTTCGGGCGACTTCTACCGGGTTGCCGGCGAGAAGGCCCGCGCGATCGACGGCCCGACCAAGAACACGATTCCTCCGTACAACGAGTCCGTCGTGCTCGGCCCGAAGGACCCAATGCGCGTTGCTCGCGACATCAAGATCCTGCTCGGCAACAAGGTCGATGTGCTCGTTGTCGATATCAACGACATTGGCGGCAACATCCTCGGCACGACGCTCGAGCGAGAGCAGAACGACACGTTCGTGCGCATCCTCAGCGACAACCCGCTGGGTCAGGGTCACCAGTCGACCCCGATGGGGATTATTCGCCGATAACCGCTCGGTAGCGCGGGAGCAGGCCCCGCCGCACACCCGACACCGAAGGCTTCGCCTGGAAGACACCGGTGTTGTAGTTGCCCTCGATCAGCACGGGACGATCCGGCGCGATCGCGACGTCCCAACCGACGTAGGGCACCTCCGGGATGCGGCGGGCGGCTGCCGCCACCAGTTCGAGCGCGCGCTCGAAGTGCGGCACCTCGAAGCCGACGATCGGCACGCCACTGAGCGGATGAATCGAGTGGATCGCGTTGTTGTCGTCGAAGGCGGGGCACTGCGCGATGCCGGCCTCGTCGAGCATGGTGTACATGCCGCCGCCCGAGAAGTTGTCGACGTCGCCGCCCGCGCCGATGCGCAGCGCGACGGCAATCACGTCGACGCGGTCGCCGTTGTTGAACGTGACGATGCGCATGGTGTTCACGCTCGACTCGTTGAGCGCCGCGAGGTGGGGGTGCTGCACGAGGAACTCCTCGAGCAGAAACTGCCGGTTGCTCATCCGAATCTTGCGGAAGCGCGCGAGGTCAGTGCCAATGTCGTCCGGGCGCACGCGCTCGATTCCCTTGCCACCGAGCGAATCGGGCACCTTCGCCATGAGGTTCGGGTGCCGCTCGACGAAGTCCGCGAGTTGCGCATCGCTCGCGGTGCGCACGTCGAGCCACTCCCGGCCGAGGAGGTCGTCGAACTCGACATTGAAGTTCGACTTGTCGGCCAGCCGCAGGTTCGCCTGCTTATCGGTGTTGAAGCGGCGCGCGTAGTGGTCCGACTTCGGATGCGTCATGAACGTCGTGCGTTCGGCCTTCGACAGAATCGCGAAGTCCCAGTCTTGGTAGTCCTGGAACGCACACTCGTACTTCGCGGCCGACCAGAACATGTCGAGGGCGACGCCGATGCGCGGCTTGCGGAAGTGCTTCGAGATGTCACCGGCGAGTTGCCACACGCGCGGCAGGTTGAGTGCCTTCACCCGCCCTACGAGATAGTTCACACGCAGCTTGTTCGCGGATGCACCAGGCACAAAATCCTCTTCCGTCGGCGACACAGTGGCTTCGATGCTACCGCGACAGCGGTGCGCCTTGCCGCCTGACTGCCCGGCAGTCGATAGGATTCAAGCTTGGACTAGGAGGTTCCGGTCATGGCGCAGGCGTATTCGGCTGAAGATCTACAGGTACTCGAGGGGCTCGAGGCGGTGCGGAAGCGACCCGGTATGTATATCGGTTCGACCGATTCGCGCGGGCTCATGCACTGCCTGTGGGAGATCATCGACAACTCGGTCGACGAGGCGCTCGGCGGCCACGGCGCGAAGATCGACATCCTCCTTCACCAGGACGGCTCCGTCGAGGTGCGCGACGAGGGTCGCGGCGTGCCGATCGACATCGAGCCCCGCACTGGTTGGACCGGCGTGCAGGTGGTTTACACGAAGCTGCACGCGGGCGGCAAGTTTGGCTCGACCAACTACGGCGCCGCTGGTGGTCTGCACGGCGTTGGCGCATCCGTCGTCAACGCGCTATCGAGCCGCCTCGACGTCGAGGTCGATCGTGGTGGCAAGACCTACGCCATGAGCTTCCAGCGCGGCCACGCCGGAGTCTTCGCCGATTCCGGCGAGCCCTCGCCCGAATCGGCCTTCACCGAGCAGCCCGGCCACGCCGAGTTGCGAGTGGTCGGCAAGGTGGGCAAAAACGTCACGGGTACGCGGGTGCGGTACTGGGCCGACCCGCAGGTGTTTGTGCGCGACGCCGCGTTCCAGCTCGAGCAGCTGCGCGACCGCGCCCGCCAGACGGCGTTCCTCGTGCCGGGCCTCGAGATTCGTCTTTCCGACGAGCGCGACCCACAGGCCATCGAGCAGGAGTCATTCAAGTACGACGGCGGCATCTCGGAGTTCGTCGAGTACCTCGCGCCCGACGCGGCCCTCACCGACATCTGGCGGATGGAGGGGGAGGGGCACTACCGCGAAACCGTTCCCGTGCTCGACGACAAGACGGGCCACATGGTCTCGCGCGAGGTCGAGCGCCGCATGGAGGTCGACCTCGCCCTGCGGTGGGGCGCCGGTTACGACACCGTCGAGCGCAGCTTCGTCAACATCATTGCGACGCCGAAGGGGGGCTCGCACGTGAGCGGCTTCGAGGCAGGCCTGCTCAAGGTCGTTCGCGACGAAGTCACGAAGAACGCGCGCAAGCTCAAGGTCGGCAACGACAAGCTCGACAAGGATGACATCCTCGCAGGCCTCACCGCCGTCGTGACCGTGCGCATCCCTGAGCCGCAGTTCGAGGGTCAGACCAAGGAGGTGCTCGGCACCCCGCAGGCGCGCAACATCGTGCAGAAGACGATCGTCGACGGCATGAAGGAGCGCTTCGGCTCGACGAAGCGGCAGGACAAAACCGAGGCGTCGATGCTGCTCGAGAAGATCGTCACCGAGATGAAGAGCCGCATCGCGGCGCGCGCCCACAAAGAGACGCAGCGCCGCAAGACCGCGCTCGAGAACTCTTCCCTGCCCGCGAAGCTCGTCGACTGCCGCACGAACGAGGTCGAGCGCTCCGAGCTGTTCATCGTTGAGGGTGACTCGGCGCTCGGTACCGCGAAGCCGGCCCGCGACTCCGAGTATCAGGCGCTCTTCCCGATTCGAGGCAAGATCCTCAATGTGCAGAAGGCCTCGCTCGCCGACATGTTGAAGAATGCCGAATGCGCCAACATCATTCAGGTGCTCGGCGCGGGATCAGGTCGCTCATTCGACCTCGACCAGGCGCGGTACGGCAAGGTCATCATCATGTCCGACGCGGACGTCGACGGCGCGCACATTCGCACGCTGCTGCTCACGCTGTTCTTCCGCTACATGCGCCCGATGCTCGAGGCCGGTCGCGTCTACGCCGCTGTGCCGCCGCTGCACCGAGTGGTCGTCATGAACGCCGGTAAGAAGCCGAACGAGACCATCTACACGTACAGCGAGAAGGAGCTCCAGGCGCTGCTGAAGAAGCTCGAGCGCTCGGGCAAAAAGTATCAAGACCCCATTCAGCGCTACAAGGGCCTCGGCGAGATGGACGAGGACCAGCTCTGGGATACGACCATGAACCCGCAGCACCGCTTGCTGCGGCGCATGAACCTCAAGGATGCGGCCGAAGCCGAGCGGATCTTCGAGGTGCTCATGGGCAACGAGGTCGCCCCGCGTCGCGAGTTCATTGTCGACGGCGCCGAGCACGTCGTTCCCGAGCTCATCGACGCCTAGGCTGCCCCGCGCATCCGCCTTCTCCCTGGCCGCATCGCTGGGGACGCACGATTGACGCAGCCGCCGTGCGCCCCACGAGAACTAGCCGTTGAGGCTGGGGGAGACGCCGAGCTTCACGTCGATGTCGATCTGCTTCCCGTCACGGATGACCGTCAGCGTCGCTGTGTCGCCTGCCTTGAGCGTGCGCACGGTGCCGACGAGGCTCGATGAGCTCGAGATGTCCTGACCGTTCACCGCGATGATGAGGTCGCCCTTCTTGACGCCCGCATCGTCCGACGGACCGTCGGCGGTCACTTCCTGCACCTCGGCGCCGAGCACCGTGCTGCCGTCCAACTCGGCCTGACCGTCGGTGTTCGCGGTACCGAGCCACGCGTGCTCAACCTCGCCCGTGTCGATGAGCTGCTGCGCCACGTTCTGCACGAGCACGGTCGGAATCGCGAAGCCAATGCCGATGCTGCCCGACGTGCCCGACGAGTCCGTGCCAAGGGTCGCGATCGACGAGTTGATGCCGACGAGCTGGCCCGTCGCGTCGACGAGCGCACCACCCGAGTTACCCGGGTTGAGCGCGGCCGAGGTCTGAATCGCATTGGTGACGACGGCGTTGCCGCTCACCTCGCCGGTGTTCACCGGGCGGTTCAACGCCGAGACAATGCCGGTCGTGTACGAGCCTGAGAGGCCGAGGGGCGACCCTATCGCCATGACACCGTCGCCGACCTCAAGCGCGGTTGAGTCACCCACCGTCATCGGCACGAGTGTGTCGGGCGCATCGGTGACCTGAATCACCGCGAGGTCGGTCGCCGGGTCGGTGCCGAGCACGGTCGCCTGGTAGCCGCGGTTGCCGATCGTGACGGTGACGGCAGAGTCGCCAGAGGCCCCCTCGACGACGTGATTGTTCGTGACGATGTGGCCCTCGCCATCCCAGACGACGCCAGAGCCTTGGCTCGTGCCCTGTGACGTCTCCACCTGAATCGAAACGACCGAGTTTTCGAGTTCGGCCGCCACGGCAGTCCAGTTCGTATCGTTCGCATCCGCCTGCACGACCGTGCCGGAGGAGGACGTGTTGATGCCACCACCCGCGGGCAGCAACGCCCACGTGCCCACGGCGCTACCCGCACCGACGATGAGTGCAGTAGCCGCTGCGACGCCGATGACACCGCCGGTGCTCAGGCTGCGCTTCTTCGCGGGCTTCGTCGACGACGAATCCGCGGATGCTCCTGCTGGCTGATATTCCGGGTGCATGGTCGCCGCGAGCGTCGGCCCACCAGGAAACTGCTGCGTCGGCGTGCTCGGAAACTGCTGGGTCGGCGCGTCGGCCTGGTTCGGTCCCGCCTCCTGCTGGCCGGGCGCCAGGGGGATGCCGTAATTCACCTGCGTCGTCGGCGCGGGCTCTGCTGCGGCAGGAGCAGGCCTCCCGAACTGCGTCGTCGGCGCGTCCTGCGCACCCGCGGCGGGGGAGCCGCCGGAGGGGGAGTAGCCCGCACCCGAGTCGGTGCTCGAGGGTGCGGTACCTGGGGTATTGGGGGCGCCAAGCGGCGGAAGCGAGGGCATGTGGCCGTGCTGCGGGGCTCCGGGCTGTTCTTCGGACATGAAGGAATCCAATCACCGCAAGGCTGAGCGTTCTGCGGAAAGTTGTCGAATTTCAGTGGTCAGGTTCATGCGAGCACGCTGATCCCAGAGCTCGGATGCGGTCGGGGAATGAAATAGTTCCCGCCGCGCCAGAAGGTCCTGCAAAATGTGCAGTCGCCCCTCGACGAAGTCGGTCGCCGGCACGTGCGCGTACTCGCGACGAATTCCCTCGACATACCTGCGGTACCGGGCATCTGCAGCCGCGAGAATCGCGAGGTCGGCGTCGCGGAGCAATCCCGCCGCATCCTCATCACCGGGTTCGAGCACCACCCCAACTACGGCGCTCGGGTCGGTGCTGAGAATCAGCCGAGCAACCTGATCGGCCACCATCGAGCCCCGGCCAAGCGCCAGCAATTCGGCACGTGCCAGCTCGGCCGAAGCACGCTCGTCGGCACCCGGCGCGCCTTCGTACACGGCGTCATGGTACCAGGCGGCAAGCAGCGTCGCACGGGGCACCTCTGCGCCGGATGCCCAGAGCAGGTCGAGGTGGAGGAGCACGTCATGCAGATGTTCGGCGTCGTGATAGCCGCGGTGCGGCTCCTGCCAGCGCGCGAGGAGCCGCTCGCCAGTATCCGCCCAGGCGGGGGAGCCGTGACCAAGCTCTGCCCACCACGCGCGCAGCTCGGCCAGCCGGGCCCGCGGCCGCTGCGCATCCCGCTGCGCCTGGGGGATGCGCAGCCCCGAGGCTTCGAGACGACGCACGAGTTCGTGCCCGGTCACGGCCACCGCGCCCGCCGCGACGAGCCCGGGGAGTTCGTCTTCGCGCACGTCGTAGTGGTCGAGGTCGAAGCGCCGCCGCGCGAGCCGTTGGCTGTGGGCGAACGCGTGCAGTTCGGCGAGGGAGTGGTCAGACACGAGGTGCGCCCAGCGCAGGCCGTGGGCCGGCCAGCGCGCGGGATCTACGAGAATTGTCACCTGGCAGACGATAATTGCCCATATGGAAGATCTGCCGTGGCTTGACTCAATTGTGTCGCGAATTGTGCCACCCGAGACCGCGCCGAGCATCGATGCGACCGTGTTGTGGTGGGTGCTTGCCGCGGCACTCGTCGCCTGCGCCGTGCCGGTCGTCTGGCTGCGCGTGCGGCTCGGCGTCACGCTCGTGCACGAGCTCGGGCACGCATTCGTCGGCGTGATGGTCGGCCGCAAGTTCAACGGCTTCGTGCTGCGCGGCGACATGTCAGGCGCAGCGGTGACGCAGGGCAAGCCCAGGGGATTCGGCAGGGTAGCGACGACCTGGGCGGGGTATCCGGCGCCCGCGATCCTCGGCGCGGCCCTCGCGTGGTTCGTCGGCCGAGGATGGGCCGCGCCGACCGTGACGCTGCTCATGCTGCTGCTCGCGATCGCGATGATCCGCGTACGGTCGTGGCTCACCGCGGGTGTCACCTTGATCTCGCTCGCTGGTTTCGCGGCGCTCTGGTGGTGGCGCGACGACGAGATTCAGTCGCTCGTGCTCATTGCCATTGCGATCGTTCTCGTCGTTGGTGCCTGGCGACACCTCGGTGCCGTCGTGGCGCAGCCGAGCACGAGCAGCGACCCGGGCGTGCTGGCGCAGCTCACGCGCGTGCCGGCGTTGCTGTGGAACCTCAGCTTCGCCGTCGTGTGCGGCCTCGCAACGTGGGGAGTGGCGCAGTTCTTCCTGCCGTAGTTCGCGAGCGGAGGCGACTTCGCGATAATGACATAATGTGCATTATCGGATAACGCCACGCTTCCCGCGGTGCACCGAGGATCCCCAGGCATCGCGTAGTATTACTCGCAGTGGCTCCGGCCCTTCTAGCTCGCCAACCTTAGGGAGAAACGCAGTGAACGCGCTCATCGCCATCTTCAGCATCCTCGTCTTCGTTGCAGGACTCTGGTGCTACGGCCTCGCGTTCCAGATGCCGACCGACACGCTGTCGCTGCTCGTGTTCATTCTCGGCGTCCTGCTCAACACGCTCGCGTTCTTCATTCCCTGGCAGATCGTCGGCCACGGTCGAAAGTAACAACTTCATAACAGCCGCAATTGCGCCCTTGGTTCCACCGAATCAGGGGCGTTCTGCTTATCAGGAGGACCGCGTGGCCTACACGCCTTCGCTCGACATTTCGGTGCGCTTCACTGCGCCGGTCGAGCGTGTCTGGGATGCGATCGTCGATCGCAACGAGTTCGCGACTTGGTGGCCCGATGGCGGCCACATCGAAGCCCGCAAGGGCGGCGAGCTCAAGCTGACCACGCCGCGCCCAAAGAAAAAGCGCGACCGGATGCTCACCGGCAAGGTGGTGAGCGTCGAGCCCTACGCGAAGATCGTGATCGAGGTCAACGCGCAGCCGCGCGACCGCGACACACGCCTGACGCTGCTCTTCAGCCAGCTCAAGCACAAGTCACGCCTACGCCTCATCGAGGAGGGCTCCGACAGCCCGGCCTCCGGCGTCACCCTGCAGGAAGCCCGCGAAGGATGGCGCGAGGTGCTTGCCGAACTCGACAAGCACCTCGCGGAAAAGTAGTTCGCCGCGTCGCTATTCGACGCCAAAGCTCGACACGTCACCGACGAGTCGAAGGTGGTCGGCGGGCACGGGCTCGAAGGCCGCGGCAGCCACCTCGGCGGCAAATTCGGCCACGTTATAGAGTTTGCCAGCCTCCTCGCGGCGTGCCTCGATGGCACCCGGGTTAAGCCGGTTGAGCAGCGTCGCGGTGATCGTGCCCTCGATCATGTCGCCCGAGACGATGACGAACTCGATGCCATCGGCCTCAAGGGACGGCACGAGCTCCAGCAGGGCGTCCTCCCCTGCGCGCTTCGACTGCGCGACGGCCTCGTACTCGGGCATCGTCTCGGTCGTGCGGATGAAGTGGGCCTGGTGGCTCGTGACGAAGACGACGCGCGAGCCGGCGCCGAGCAGCGGGCGAGCCGCGTTGAGGGTGTTCACCTGGGCGTCACGGTTGAGGCGCAGGGCATAGTTCTCGCCAAGGTTCGCCTCCATGCCGCCGGATGCATTGAGCACGAGCACGTCGAGACCGCCGTAGGTTTCGCCGATCGTGGCCATCATTGCGGCCAGGCTGGCGTCGTCGGTAAGGTCGGCGGCGACGGCAATCGCGGTGCCACCGGCCTCCTCGATTTCCTGGACGAGCTTGTCGGCGCGAGCGGCCTTGTTGCGGTAGTTCACGACGACCTTGGCGCCGGCATCGGCGAAGTAGCGGATCGTGTCGGCACCCACGCCACGGGACGAGCCAGTGACGAGCACGCGCATACCGGCGAGCGAGCCGGGCGCAAACGGATTCAGCGATGAGTCAACCATGCAGGCAATTCTAGTGGGGTGACGTACTTCGCTCCGCCAGGCCCCCGCATCCTCGCGCATCGCGGGCTCGCCCTCGACGCTCCCGAGAACACCATCGCGGCGTTCGAGTCGGCATGCGCCGTGGGTGTCACCCACATCGAGACCGATGCGCACGTCACCGCAGACGGCGTCGCCGTGCTCTGGCACGACCCCAACCTCGCCCGCTGGAATGGCGACGGCACCGCGGTTGCCGACCTGAGCGCAGCGCAACTCGACGAGCGGACGGTTGACGGGCACCGCATCCCGACCCTCGCCGCGACACTCGCAGAACTGCCCCGACCCCACTTCAACATCGACGTCAAGACGCCCACCGCCGCTCGCGCGGTGATTCGGTCGGTGAACGCCGCCGGGGCCTTCGACCGAGTGCTGCTCACCTCGTTTCACGAGCGCACGGCGAAGATGCTCCGCGCACTCGCGCCCGCGGCGACACAGGGCGCGCCCACCGAGCGCGTCGCACTGGCCCTCGCGGGAATACGCCTGCGCTCTCGGTCGTTGGTATCGAGAGCGCTGGCACCGGTCGATGCGGTGCAACTCCCCTGGCGTGCAGCAGGAATTGATCTCGTGACTCCCCCGCGCCTCGCCTGGTGGCACCGGTACGTGCGCGAGGTGCACGTGTGGACAATCAACGACGCGAGCGAGCAGCTCGAGCTACTTCGTCGGGGCGTGGATGGCATCGTGACCGACCGATCCGATATCGGTATGCGCGTGCTCAGGGAATACCTGGCAGAATAGAGATTTGGCATATGCGCGTTGCGCGCTCACGCCAGTCGAAGACCACGAAAGGAACCCAATGGCAGATCGTAGCCTGCGAGGGATGCGCCTTGGTGCGCAGAGCCTGCAAAGTGACGAGGGCGTGGTGCTCGTCGATCACCAGCTCCGCACGTACCAGACCGAGGACGGCGAGCGCTTTGTGGTGACCTTTGCCGCCGACGCCGAGGCACCGCAGGTGTGGCCGTCGCCGAAGACTGGCGTCGAGGGCCGCCTGCTCGACACCGAGGGCGACATTGTGCCCTACGACGCTCCCGAGGCGAAGGCACAGCGCACCCACTGGGACATGCTGCTCGAGCGTCGCACCGTTGAAGACCTCGAAGAGGTGCTGCAGATTCGCCTCGACTACCTGCGTGAGCGCCGCGGCACCAACACCGCGCGCCGCGAGCCAACCGCGGGCCTGCCGCAGAACGCCGCGGACGCGCCCGAGATTGAGATCGAGGGTCGCGCGAAGGCTCAGACGGCTGCCGAAAAGGAAGCCGCCGCGAAGGAAGCCAAGAAGAAGAAGCCGGCCGCGCCGAAGAAGAAGAAGTAGCGACCGCGGGCGCCGCGGCAAGCGCTAGTCTCGCCGTCGCGGCGCCGCGACCACGATCGCAAGGCCGACTCCACCTGCCAGCAGATCGATCGCGTCACCGAAGACGGTCGCGGGG